>JARIAP010000176.1 GCA_029257755.1 Helicobacter sp. | reverse complement strand
TGATATTCATAAATATGGTGGTTAAAAATTCTAAATAGTTGATATATTATTAAGAGATATACAATTAATCTTAATTTTTTACAATATTATAATATTATAGTTTATGCGAGTAACATTTTGAAACATAGGTTCTATTGAATTAAAAAGAAAGATTGCATCTAAAATTACTAGATAATGCAAATGTTAGACTATTACTAGATTCTTATGTGGTTTAAAGTTATAGCTTACTTACATATACCAGATTCTATTAATCCTTCCTTTTGTATCCTGTGTAAATGTGCATTTGTGAGTTGTTTGCCATTTTTACATTTACCCTCTATCATTTCATCATTTTTATATGATATTGTAGCTATAACCTCTCCATTATCACTATACCATTTCTCAATCCCATTTTTAGCTTCATTGGTATATGGCACTTCAGATTTTAAGCTAGTATTTTATAAGTATTTTTAGAATCTATTAAGTAGCATGATATAGGTAATGCAAAAGCATATAGGGAATATAAAATGTTAGTAACTCATATAAAAAGCAACAAAATGCTATGAGCCTTTACCCTTCCCATAAGTAATTTAATTGTTTTTTATTTTTTAGCTATAATTGTGTAACCATATTTAAAAGGATCAATAATGGCACCACATAAATATTCACTTAAAGAGTTTTTTCAAGGAGATAAACAATTTTTAATAACTGTATATCAAAGGGCATATTCTTAGGAAAAATCTCACTGGGAAACATTTTTAGAGGATTTAAAGGAAGCCACAAATGGTGAAAATCACTACTTTTTTGGCAATATGCTTTTAGAAAAAATAGAGAATGGCAAATTTGATATTATCGATGGGCAACAGCGACTTACTACAATTGTTATCTTTGTGCGTTGTTTGATTAATATTCTAGATTCTAAAGGTTATAATAAAGAACAATTGGGATTTATTAAAGAAGATTATTTAGAGTATAGAAAAACACCAAAGTTAAGTGCGGTAGAATATGATAGGGATTATTTCTGTGATCTTATTATCCATAATGATGATAGCAAGCATGAACCGCAAACTCCATCGCAACAACGCATAAAGGAAGCAAAAGAGTTTTTCACAAAAGAGCTAAAGAAGAAAGAGATAAAAAAAATTGAAGCAATATTTAAAGCAATGCAAAATGCAGAAATGCTCCAACTTGAATTTAGCAATAAAAAAGATTCTGTTTTGATGTTTGAATTGCAAAATAATCGCGGTAAAGATTTAACAAATATGGAAAAGCTAAAAAGCTATCTTGCCTATCAAATCTATACTTATAGCGATAAAGATTTAGCAGAATCTAAACTGAATGAAATGACAGGTATTTTTAAAGAAATTTATCGTATTTTAAATGATATTAAACGATTAGATGAAGATTCTATTTTGCGGTATTTTAATATTGCAACTTCAAAATATGGCTTTAATTACAGCGATGAAAATAATGATTTAAATTACAAGAAGGAGCTAAAAGGGGTAATTAACAATGAAGAAAAACTTGTTTGGATTGATGATTGTGTAAAAAAGCTTAAAAATGCTTTTATAGATTTTAAAGCTTTTGAAAATTCTAAGAGCGAGTATAAAGAATATTTACTTTATTTAAATGTGGCAGATACTTATCCCTTTGTGATTAAGGCGTATCAGCTTTTTAGAAACGATGAGCAAAAGTTAGAGAGAGTGTTTAAAGCCCTTGAAGTTATTTCATTTAGACATAAGCTTGTGAAAACCAGAGCTAATCTTGCCGCAAAATTAGATAAAGTCTTAAAGGCTTTTGATAGTGTGGAAAAGCTTGAATCTGACATTAAAAAAGTGTGCGATAAAGAATGGTATTGGAGTGATAAAAATGTAGAATCTGCACTTAGTCCATATGGGTATAAGCCAGAAAAAATTGTTCCTTATATTTTTATGCGTTATGAAAATGCTTTGCGAAATAAAACCTCAAGAACTAAAGGCTATATATTTACATTAGATGAGATAAAAGATTCACAAATAGAGCATATTGCTCCACAAACAGAGAATAATGAGAAAGTCGCAAGTGGTTATTGTGAATATGATGATGAATTTTATGAAGAGTGTTATTTGCATTGTATAGGTAATCTTATGCTTATTTCAGGGTCTCACAATGGCTCTATTGGTAATAATTCTTTTAAAGATAAGTTACAAAGCTACCAAAACTCCCCTATGGCACAACATGGAGAAATAAAAGACTTTGCCAATGGCGGAATATGGGATAAAGATTCTATTAATAAACGACACGAAAAGTTAAAAGCATTTATCTTAGCAACTTGGAGTTTATAAACACTAAATATTTTTCCTAATGTTTTTATTTTTATTGGTTTGTTTGCCAGAATTGCTCTATAGCTATCTAAAATATCAATTCTTATGCGCTTTATAGAATCTATGCTAAAAATTTTACAAAAATCATTATTGCATGTATTCATTTTTCACTATCAAGCCTTTTATACAAAAATATGCAATATTAAGCATTTATAACTTTTAATATTTTGCATTTAAGGCTTAAAATGGAATATATCTCA
>JARIAP010000151.1 GCA_029257755.1 Helicobacter sp. | reverse complement strand
AACAAAACAAGTATCATCAACTTGCATTCCATCAGCCCTTTTATATCTACGATTAGACGCTAAACCAAAAGTGGCTAATGCTGTGCCTGTATTAAGATACCTTAACTCAACATCACGAGTTAGATTACCTACCATAATAACCTTGTTAAACATATAATAAACCCCAAAAATTGTTGCATTAACTCTCTACTTGAGCTACTTCTTCTTTTTTATCTACCTCATCTTTTTTTTGATGTTTTTCTTTATCATCATCTTTTTTTAAAGTGCGTGGCTTCTCTGGCTTTTTGTTAGCCCTATCAACAAGAGTTTGCCATGCTTCTTTATCTTTTTTGCTAACATATTTAATTACAATAAATTTTAATATCTCTTCATTAATGCCATATAAACGCTCAAGTTCTTTAATCAAAGTAGGCATAGCTTTAAAATAAATAACAAAGTAGTAACCTCTTTGATTTTTATTTATTGGATAAGCTAGATTACGCATTCCCATATCAAAACAAGTTTCAATATGACCACCATTTTTTACAATAACTTCTTTAAAAAACTCAATCTTTGCCTTAATCTCCTCTTCTACAAGAGTTGGCTTCACTATAAACATCGTCTCATAATGACGCATAATATCTCCTTTTGGTTATAGTCCCAAATATATTCAACATAAATGTAGTATTTGGAACAAGGTTTTTTTAAACTCCTATTATATCATAAAATTTGTTGAATTTCAATTAAATATTTCATAGAAACATCTTTGCCTTCAAATTGTTGCACTCTCCATTTATTTATAATATCAAATAAGGCTAAATATTTATCTGTTGTGATTTTTATACTTCTTTTACTCCATATATTTAAAATTTGTGGTGGTGGTTTATAACCCAAAGCTTCTTTTGAATCTAAAACTCCATGAGTTTTTGAATGTCCATATAATTTAAATAAAATATAAAAATATCGTCCTACTTCCCTTAAAATCATCATATTATCAATGCCTTCATCATGTAGTATTTGAAGAATCTCAACTAAATTATCTTTTTTTTCAAATAAAACATCAAATAAAGATTCTATTTTTATATCACCAAGACTATAACTTAATTCCTGTATTAGTTTAGGTGTTATTTTAGAAAAGTATATAAATTTATCAAGCTCACTATACGCAATTGATAAATCATTATTTTGCATATCAAGCAACATAGAAATTAAATAAGAATCTATATTTAAACCTAACTTCATAGCTTTTTGATTTAGTATTTTTAACATTTCATCGCGAAATGGTTGATACAATCTTACTTCTATAATATCTTGTAGTTTATTAGTTGGTTTAAATAATGTCGCCATAGCCTTAAATCTTTTGGAATATTCTGCATCATTTATTGATGGTGATTTGTGAAACTCTATAATTAAAAAACTTTTATTATTGCATTCTAACATATAAAATATATCTTGAATTTGTTTTTTAGTAAGCACTATATATAATTTTAATAACAATACATTAGCTTGACCAAATAAATTATTAACACCAAGACAATTTAATGCCTCTTGATGATTGTATTCTTCAAAATACATGCTTGTATAATTTGATGCAATTTTATTTAATATTATATCTGAATAATAAGAAATTAAAAACTCATTTTCTCCATATAATAATATTGCCCTTGGTGTAGAATTAACCAAAAATTTATCAAGCATAGCTTTTGTCATTTTTATAACCTTATAAAATTATTATTATATCATAATATTATATCGCTATTAAATGCAACATTTAATCATCGTTTATAATATTTAAGCTATATTTCATTTTAATTTAATTCACTATTTTAATGGAGTTTAATTACATGATTGCATTAAATAATATATACAAACATATTAATGTATCTATTTTATGTTTTATAATTCTTATAATACTAAATTCTTGTGTTGATAAAGATAGCGATAAAACGCAAAAAAGTATAAATAAGCTAGAACAAGAAAAAGAGCTTACATTAATAATGGCAGGAGATGCACTATTGCATTCACATGTATATAAAGATGCACAACACATGATTACACAAGATAACAAACAAAATCAAATAACCTATAACTTCAATAAAATGTTTAACAATATTAAGTCAATAATTCAAAATTATGATCTAGCTTTTTATAATCAAGAAACAATACTTGGTGGTAAAGAGCTTGGATTAAGTAGCTATCCATCTTTTAATTCTCCACAAGAATTTGGGGATTGCATGATAGACTTAGGATTTAATATTGTTTCACTAGCAAACAATCACACCCTAGATAGAGGTGAAAAAGCAATACAATCATCATTGAAATATTGGGAAAATAAACCCGCATTAACTGCTGGAAGTTATAAATCTTTCGAAGATAGAAATACGCCAAGAATATATAAAAAAAATGATATTAAATATACAATGCTTGCTTATACATATGGCACAAATGGTATTAAGATTCCAAAAAATAAAGAATATTTAGTAAATGTGTATAATAAAGATATGCTTAAAGATGATATAGCAAAAATAAGAGATAAAGTGGATTTATTAATAGTATCAATGCATTGGGGAAATGAATATCAGTTTTTACCAAGCAAAGAACAAGAAGAATTTGCAAAATTTCTTGCAGAACAAAATGTTGATATTATAATAGGAAATCATCCACATGTAATACAACCAATTGAATGGATTAACAATACGCTTGTTATTTATTCATTAGGCAATATGATTTCAGCACAAAAAGGATTAGAAAGAAGAATTGGAATGCTAGTAGGCATAAAGATTAAAAAAGATTCAAAAACAAATCTAATTAAATTAACAGATTTACATGCGAACTTAATATATACTTATTATGACGAATTAATGCAAAATTTTTCAATTTATCCATTTTCAAAACTCAATGATAATATATTGCCAAATTATAAAAATATACATGAAGACTATATAAAAATTATAAAACAAAGAGATATAAAAGATACTATTAAAATATCTAATATAAAATAATTCTCAATATGTTTGTATCATTTAGATTCTAAATTTTAATAAATAAACATAGTTATAAGAACATAAAGATTAATATAAATAAAAAACAAATAAATCTTTTTAATTAAATACAAATTTGCTATAATCAACCAAATATTTTTTGAGGTAATCATGGCTTATATTACAATAAATCATAATCATTTTAAACACAATTTAGATTTAATAAGACAACATCTAAAAATAATTAGCCCAAATAAAAATATAGAAGTTGCAGCAGTTTTAAAAGATAATGCCTATGGGCATGGCTTAGAAATTATGAGTAACTTAGCAATGGAAAACAATATAAAATCTGTATTTGTAAAAAATTATAATGAAGCCTTAAAAATTGCACATAAATTTGACTCTGTAACATTCTTTTATGGCATAGCACCAGAAAAATCAAACAACATTTATTCTACTATACATGGATTTGATGATTTTGAAAAAATTGAAAAAACTATAGGGGATATGAGTGGTTTAGGGGTAGAACTCAAAGTAAATGTAGGCATGAATAGAAATGGTATTGAAATAAAAGATTTAAGAAAACATATAGAAATTATATTAAAGAATGATATGCGTCTTATTGGTATTCTATCACATAATGGTTATGGCGATGAGTTTGGGGAAGAATTTAATATAGAGATTGAAAGATTTGAAGAAGTAAAATATAAAGTTAGACAACTTTCAAATGAACTTGGATTTACACTGCCGCGTTTCCATAGTTTAAATTCATCTTGCACTCTACGATCTATTAAATGCGATGATGATTTAGTTCGTATTGGAATTGCCTTATATGGGTATTTAACAAATGAAGTTCCAATAAAATTAGCAAAATCACTAAAACCTATATTAAAATTATACGCAAATAGAATCTCTACAAAACTGCTTGATATTGGAGAAAAAATAGGATATGGTGGAATAAGTGTTATGAAAAATAAACGAGTAGTAAGCACTTATGATATAGGGTATGGTGATGGTATGTATAGGCTAAATGGAAACAAGCAACTACTTTTACCAAATGGCGAAGAAATACTACCAAGAACATCAATGGATTGCTTTTCATGCTATGGAGATACAAACGAAATATGTGTAATGGAAGATGCAGCATATATTGCTAAAGTTTTTGATACTGTTCCTTATGAGGTATTAACAAGATTGTCTCCTTTTATACCTAGAAAGATTGTATAAAATTGTATAAATATGATATTTTACTTATCCATTGAATAAAATAAAAATAATTACACAACAATGTTTAATAAAATACACCCCAACAATTAATATATTAAAATGCTTGTAAAAAAGTATTACAACAATAAAACAACTAAAAACAAACACTATATACTATATATTTAATAAGATAAGATTATAAATCAATGATTAAACTATAAAGCAAAACTAATGGTTATGTATTTTAACAACAAAGTTTGTATCATAATGATTTTTATTACACAAAATCTCAAAATGAATAGTGATTTAAAGAAATACAAAAAGATTTTCAAACAAATTAGATTGATGTGTGCTATATAAAGAAAATATACAACAAAAAGCAAAAAACAAAACGCCAAGTATATGAATTTTAAAATAAGCTTTTAATATAAAATTACCTTTTAAACTTTACAATATTATTTTAATGTAAAAACAAAATAATAGATTCTAAAATATATAAATATGTTGCTATTTATGTAGTTTAGATTATGTTTTAATTTATTTAATATTAAAACATAATCCATTTAAAATATAATTTAATGTTACTTAAAATACATTAAATTTTATGATTTTGCATCTTCTACAATATTAATAATTGTGTTTGCAACTCTTCTTGCAGTTTTATCCAAAAACTCTACTGGTGAAGTAAATCCTACACAAGAGCAGTTAATCTCACCTAATACATATTTATCTTTGCCATTTGCATCTGTATCAAGGATAAAATCCGCTGTCCAAATAAGTGGTAAATCATAATTCCCCA
>JARIAP010000130.1 GCA_029257755.1 Helicobacter sp. | reverse complement strand
CAAAAGATATAATAATTACCTATTACATAAAAACTAAGAATTATTATGGAATTAAAAAATAAAAGATATGTTTTTTAATAAATAAAATAACATTGTTTATATAATACTAATTTTTATTGCACCAAATCTCAAAATAAATATAGATTTTAAAAGAAACACAAAAAAATAGAAATAGAGTGTCATAACAAATCAAATAATATATGAAAAAGACTTTCCAAAAAGCTAGATTAATTATGTACTATATAAAAAAATATGTTAAAAAGTAAAAGACAAAATTACCAACTATATGATTAAAGAACCTTAAAATAAGTTTTTATGAAATAACCTTTATTTTTCATAAAAACTTATTCTTATATCTTTTTTTAAATCTTATGTAGCTTAAAACAAAGCAAGTTATAAAAATTGCAAAAAGTGAATAGAAATTAGACATTATATTATGCAAACTATCACCCATTTGATTAAGTCTTATAAAGCCATTGATTCCATAATATGCAGGAATTAATTTTACAAATAATTGTAAAATATCTGGTAAAAGCATAGTTGGGTATATAAAACCCATCATGAATATAAGAGGTAATGAAGACATAAGTATAATTTGTGTTGGTAAAGCAGTATTAAACATAAAAGTGCCTAGAAACATTCCAAAAGATACGCAAGACACTATAAACATAATCGCAAAAAACCAAAAATCAAATGGATTTGCTGTTGTATGGATTCCATAAATTTTAAAAAACACACCAAAATAAATAGCAAATAAAATAATATATATAGCACTAAATACAACTATTCTTGCAATAAGGACATAAAATAGTGATTCTGTGTTGAAATAATGTTTTTGATTATCTTTATTTGCTATATTTTGTGTTGCACATAGAATCATAACACCTATAATAAGAGTTTGATGAAGTATAAAAACAAGTATTGCTGCAAGTGCATAATTTATATATCCAACAGATGGATTGAATAGTGGTATAGAATCAAATTTTACTAAGGAAGTATTTTCTCCTATATTCATCTCCCCAAGTGTTGCCTTTGCTTGAAGTTTTACTTTATTGCTAAAATAATTTCCTAATTCATTTAATCCTTCAATTATAGTCCCATAGATTAAAAAATATGAAGCATTTGCACGATACAAAAGAGTTGTTGGCACACCCTTATGTATATTTCTCTCAAAACCTTTTGGTATATTTAATTGTCCATATACTTCATTTTTTTCAAGCAAATCTTTTGCTACTTTTGGGGAATTAACTATATAACTTACTTCAAGATTTTGACTAGCATTAGCAAGGAATATAAAATCTCTTGAAAGTAAAGTGTTATCTAAATCAAGCACTACAATTTTTTGTTTTCTAACTATATCAGCATAATATGGTGTTGGATAAAGAAAAGCATATAATAAAGAACCAACAAAAACAACAAAAATAATTGTTATGTTGCTAAATACAGAACGAAACTCTTTAATTATAATCTCTAAAAAAGTCATATTGTATCTCTTGTTATTATAATTTAAGCTGTTTATTGTTTTCTTCTTGATTGATTTTATCTAAAATTGACATAATTGCTTCTTTTGTCTTTGGATTATTTTTATAATCTTTTAGTATATCTTCTAAAATATTAAACACAATATCAAAGTCATTTGGATTTTCATTTTTAAACCTTACTATTGCTTCAATTATGTTTATTGTAGATTCTGTTTTTATTTTTAAATCTTTTTCATTTAAATTATTTATGCTAGGCTTTAAATCTAACCCAATTTTTGCAATTTTTGAAAATACTATTGGATGCTTTATGAAATATTTAATAAAAATATTTCCTATATTTTTTAATGCAACAATGTAAAAATTCATACTAACTCCTTATTGTTATTTTACCATATTGATTAATAAAATATATTAAAATATATAAAACTACTATGTTTTTTATTTGAAGTTTTATTTTTTTGATTTCTCATAAAGACCATTTTTGATTGTTATATATAAAACTATAAAACTTACAAATAAAGCACATAATTGAGATAATGGATATGCTATCCATGCACCTTTTAAGCTATAATATTTGGTTAAAAGTGGTAGTAAAATGATTATAAAAATAATCGTATAAGATAATGTTACAATCATAGAAGCCAAAGCTCTTTGAAGAGCTTGTAAATATAACGCAATAAGTATGCTTAATCCTAGAAATACAAAGCCTATAAAATATATATTTAATGCTTTTATACTCTGTGTTTTTAAATTTATATCCTTAAGGTATAATGAAACAATAAAATCATTAAATACAAAAAATAACATGTAAATTGCAATTGATGAAAAAATTGTAACATATATATAAAAATGTAAAATTTTCTTGAGGCGTATAAAATTATGTATACCATAATTAAAACTAGCTATTGGTTGAATTGATTCTGATAATGCAAGTAATATTGTAAAAAAGTTAAATCCAGAATACAATAAACAGCTATATATAGCTAATGCATCTTCCCCACCTATATCTTTCAAAATTTGATTGTAAAGCCACATTACAATACCAACGCTTATTTCACTAGCAGCGTATGGAGAACCAACTTTAATTGCTTTTGCTATAAAACTTATTTTAAAATTTAACACAAAATATAAATCACCTTGTTTATTTAATATATAGGATAATTTATTTTGTATTTTGTAAGCAAGATTTTTATTAAAAAAAGATAGTAATAATATTCTATATTTTGTTTCTACATAATGCCAAAATAATATTAAAGAGCCAATTATATGTGCAAGTGTAGTAGCAAAGGCACTTCCTATTATTCCAAACTCTAATACATACAGAAATAAATAGTTAAATACAAGATTTAAGTTAGCACCTACAAGCATTGCAAACATTGCAAATTTAGGTCTTTTATCATTGATTACACAATAATCTAAAACAGGATGTAAGATAATGCCAAAAAGTCCAACACAAATACCTTGTAAATATTCTGTTGCCATTTTATGGATATTTATTGAAGCATCTTTAATGAAAAAATTAATCACTAACTCTGCGTTAATATATCCAAGAATTCCAATTATTAGAGATAAAGGAAATAAAATATAGCATATGCTACTAAAAATTATTCTTGCTATATGTGCTTTTTCTTTTGCTAAATAGTAGCTAACTAAACTTGCTCCACCAATTGCAAACATTAAAGAACAAGCCATAGTGGCAGGAAATATGGGCCAAACAATAGCTATTGCTTTCATGGCATCATCACCAAGTTTTTTATTAACAAAGATTCCATCAGCAGTAACATAGCTTACCATAGCAAGCATGGAAAGAAGCATTGGTATAAAGTAGGTAAAAAATAGTTTTGGGATACTATCGTTTGCTAGATCAATATTATTCTTTTGTTTTATCATTACTATTCTCTATGATACTTATATCCTCATTTTTTTTCTTTTGTGGAACTCTAAATATTATTATGAAAAGCCATCGTAAAACCCCATATATGATATAAATACTAAGCAAAATACAAAGAGTTAGAGATGGTTGTGCTATAACAAAAGTTAATAATATAAGCAACAAAATAAAGTATTTAAGATTCCATTGAACTTTTTTAAAACTAGGATACCTTATGTTGCTAACCATAAGAATTGAAGCAAAAAATGCTAAAATCAAAAACATATATGTATTGTTGTGTAAAAAATCTAAAAATCCAAAAAAACTAACTTTTTTGTATTCTGTTACTAAAATCCATAGACACAAAATAGCAGCAGCTGAAGGTATTGGCAACCCTATAAAAGAGTTTGTTTCTACATTTGTTGTTATATTGAATCTTGCTAAACGAATTGCACCAAGCACAACAAATAATCCACTTATTGCTATTCCATATCTACCATATTCATGCCCAACATAAAAATAAAGCAATACCGCTGGTGCTACACCAAATGCAACAATATCTGCTAAAGAATCAAACTCAACGCCGAATTTACTAGCAGTATTTGTAAGTCTTGCTACTCTTCCATCAAGTCCATCTAAAACCATTGAAAACAATATATACCAACAAGCAGTGGTAAATGCCTTAGAATCATCATACAACAATCCCCTGTGTGCCATAAAAATTGCCATTATACCCAAGAAAATACTTGCTGCTGTAAATAAATTTGGTAAAATATATCTTGGATTTAGTTTCATAATTATTGCTCCTAAGTAATTAGAATTTAAAATAAAATCTTTTATTTTAGCATAGTTTTTAATAAATGCTACTTAATGAAATTTAATAACATTAAAATAATATATAAAAATTATTTTTTAATTAGATTCTTATTAAACAATAAATAAATAACTATATTTAATTTAATTATTTTAATTATAATTTATAATATAAAATTATATGATTTTTTTATTTATGCTATACTTACCATATATAAGTTTTCAATAATTTATCTTAAAAATGAATGCTAGATAAGGAGGCTAGTATGATTGTTGCAATATATATATTATTAACAATAAACAATCTATATTTATATAATAGAATATTATTGCACAAACATTATATACAACTAGCTAAAATTTTTAAAGTGTTTGTCAAAAGAGGTATCTCATGCCTTCATTAGATTTGGTAATTGTAGTTCTTAGAACATTGCATTGTAATAGACATGAGAATTTTTATAAAGTAAGAAAGCATTTAGATGTAGCATTTAGTAATTTAAATTCTGTATCAGATATGGAGCAAATAGAACAAGCAGTTAATGCTATTGATAGTGAATTTTTTAACGAAAGTCAATTTGATAAAGAATTTATAAAAAAAGAACTTATTTTAATTGTTAGCACACATTTAAAAAAAGCTTAATAAAAATTTATTTTAAAGAGTAATTATGTTTATAGAAATATTAAAAAATTTAATTAAATACCCAACAATAACACCATTAGAACATAATATTTATGATTATATACAATCTTTGTTACCAGATTTTGAGGTTTTACATTCTAAAAAAGAAGGTGTAAAAAATTTATTTTTATATAAGATTCCAAAAAATTATAACAAAAAAGAAGCTTTTAAATTACTGCCTCATTTTTGCTTTGCAGGACATATTGATGTTGTGCCACCGGGTGGAGGAGCAGATATACCACATACATTAGAATCTGTAGAAACAATAAATAAAGAAAAAAAATATGATAAAGGGGAATGGTTATATAATCCGTTTATGCCAACTATAGAAAATGGTTATATATATGGTAGAGGCACACAGGATATGAAAGGTGGTATAGCCTGTTTTATTGATTCTATGCAAAAGTTTTTAAAAGATAATGATTTAAATTTTATCATTTCGATATTATTAACTAGCGATGAAGAAGGTGATGGTATATATGGAACAAAATATATGCTTGAGATTCTACAAGAAAAACAAATGATTCCCACACATTCTATAGTAGCAGAACCAACAAGTAATAATATAGCAGGAGATACAATTAAAATCGGCAGGAGAGGATCAATAAATGGTGTTATTACAATTCAAGGCAAACAAGGACATGTAGCATACCCTGAAAAATGTATAAATCCAATTGAATTATTAGGAGATAAACTAGGTAAAATTGCAGGATATAATCTTGATAATGGAGATAAATTTTTTAGTTCTTCAAAAATTGTTATAACAGATATTAGAAGCGGTATAGAAGCTGTAAATGTAACACCAAATGATTTAAAAATAATGTTTAATGTTAGAAATTCTACCTTAACAACAAAAGATACAATTAAAAATTATATAGATTCTATATTAAAAGATATACCATATAATCTTACTTTAAATCAAAGTTCTAAAAGTTTTATAACAAAAGATTCCACATTAATACAAATATTGCAAAAAAGTATTAATAAGATAATCAATATAAATCCAGAGCTTAGCACAAGTGGAGGCACAAGCGATGCAAGGTTTTTTAGTGAATATGGCGTTAATGTAATAGAAGTTGGTGTTTGTAATGACAGAATCCATGCTGTTAATGAAAGAGTGTCTATAGATGATATTGAAAGGCTAAGTAAAATCTTTGTTGATTTTTTAAATCATTTCAACATTGCAAAATTTAATTAAAACATATAATTTAGCATAAATAGTCATTGATTTTACTTTTAATTAATGACAATTAAAAATATTATGTAAAAGTAAAAAATGTAGTTATGATAAATGTTTATGTTCTAGATTCTAATTTAGATACAATATAAGCATAAATAAGTTATAATCATAATAAAATTTTTATTTAATAGAATATGCTAGAATTAGAGATTTGTTTATTTTGTTAAACTATGTTAAATAGGAGATTAATTTCATGGGAAGAGCATTTGAGTATCGTAGAGCAGCTAAGGAAAAGAGATGGGGCAAAATGAGTAAAATTTTTCCAAAACTTGCAACCGCAATAACAATGGCGGCAAAAAAGGGTGGTTTAGATCCAGAAATGAATGCTAAACTAAGAACTGCAATAGCTAATGCTAAAGCACAGAATATGCCAAAAGATAATATAGAATCTGCCATAAAAAGAGCTAGTGGCAAAGATGGAAATTTTGAAGAAGTAACTTATGAGGGCAAGAGTGCAAATGGAGTATTAATTTTTATTGAATGTGCTACAGACAATCCAACAAGAACCGTTGCAAATATAAAAAGCTATTTTAATAAAACACCAAACTCTAGTTTGCTTACAAATGGTGCAATTGATTTTATGTTTGAAAGAAAGGGAGAATTTAATATTGATTTGAATAATATGGATAAAGATGAGGTTGAATTAACATTGATTGATTGTGGGCTTGACTCACTAGAGAAAAGTGAAGAAAATGATAATAACTCTTATATTGCATATTCTAAATATGAAGATTTTGGTGCTTTATCCATTGGGTTAGAAAAAATTGGCATTAATATAAAGTCAGCAAAATTAGTTCGCATACCAACAAATCCCATTACCCTAACAGAAGAACAAATGCAAGAACTTGATAAATTGCTTGATAAAATAGAAGAAGATGATGATGTGCAAGCAGTTTATACAAATCTTGCTTAAATGGAATCTAAATGAAAAAATTACATGTAGTATCTCTTGGTTGTTCAAAAAATCTAGTGGATTCTGAAGTTATGCTTGCAAAATTGCAAGATTACACAATAACTAGTAATTTAGGTGAAGCAGATGTTATCATAATAAATACATGCGGTTTTATTGAAGCCGCTAAAAAAGAAAGTTTAAGCCATATATTTGAAGCATTAAATGAACGAAAAAAGGGTGCTTTACTTGTAGCTAGTGGTTGTCTTGTTGCAAGGTATGCAAAAGAAATAAAAGAAATGATACCAGAAATTGATATATTAACAGGTGTTAGCGATTACAATAAAATAGATTCTATGATAGCAAACAAACAAGATTCTATTAGAAATGAAGTATATTTACAACAAGATGAGCAAAGAATTATAACAGGATCAAATATTCACGCCTATATAAAAATAAGTGAAGGTTGCAATCAAACATGCTCTTTTTGTGCTATACCAAGCTTTAAGGGTAAATTGCAAAGTAGAAGTATAGATTCTATATTGAAAGAAATAGATAATCTATCAAAGCAAGGATTTAAAGATATAAGTTTCATAGCACAAGATACAAGTTCATTTTTGCGAGATAAGGGTATAAATGATGGATTATTAAAGTTAATCAATGCTATAGATGCACAAGGGGCTTTAAGTAGTGCTAGAATACTTTATTTGTATCCTAGTAGCACAGATATAGACTTACTAGATGCTATAGCTAAGTCTAATATTTTTCAAAATTATTATGATATGCCTATACAACACATTAGTAATAAGGTTTTAAATCATATGCAAAGAAGCTCAAAAGATGTAATAAAATTATTAGAATATATGAAAAAGATACCAAATAGCTTTGTTAGAAGTAGTGTAATTGTTGGTTATCCAACAGAAAAAGAAGAGGATTTTAATGAATTGTGTGATTTTTTGGAATCTTTTAAATTTGATAGACTTAATATATTTGAATATTCAAAAGAAGAAGGCACAAAAGCGGGAAATCTAGAAGAAATACCAAGAAAAATACGCACACAAAGAATAAATAAGATAAAAAAGATTGTATCAAAAATAGAAAAAAACAAATTTTCAAATATGCTTAATAAAGAAATTGAATGTATAATAGAGGGTAAAAGTGCAATAAGTTCTCATTTTTATAGTGCAAGAGATAAAAGATGGGCAAAAGATATTGATGGTGAAATCTTAGTAAATGATGGGGAATATAATGATGTTGGTTATTACAATGTGCGTATAACGCAATGCAAGGATAATATTCTTGTTGGCAGTATAGTAAATAAATAAAGCATTATAATAAAGTGTTGTATATAATTAATGTGTTAAATAACTTACTCTTTATCTATAAACCTTTCATCACAAAAGCTATTTACATGTATATTGCTAAAAGCATTTTTTATAGATTTAAATAAATTTGGATTATTAGATTCTAACTCTTTTAGTAATTGTTTATTATTTGCTCTAGCCTTTGGTCTTTTATCCTCTGGCAACCAATTAATGGGGCAATTACAATCAGGTGCAATATATATATTATTACTTGATATAAAATCAATTATTTGCCTTTCACGCACAAAAATCAAAGGTCGTATCACACCTAGCCCATTTTGTGCTTTATAATATGGTGGCATAGAACGCAAAGATCCATTATAAGTTAGATTCATAAAAAAGCTTTCTGCCGCATCATCTAAATGGTGTGCTAATGCTATTTTATTGAATCCACCCTTTAAAGCCATGCTATAAAGCTCACCTCTCCTCATTCTTGAACAAAAAGAGCAATAAATAGTCCCTTCTTTTTTATGCTCTTCTAATATCTTAAAAATCTGTGTTCTATCAAGCTTGTATGGTATATTGAGATTTTTGCAATATTCAAAAATATATTCATATTCCCCACCCCTACCATAATCAATAGTCATTGCTAAAAATTCAAAATTAAATGGAGCATGCTGTTTCATATGTGCAAATATCGTTGCAAGCAATATAGAATCTTTGCCCCCGCTAAGCCCTAATAAAATCTTATCACCCTCATTTACAAGCTTATATCGTGCATTTGTCCTCCCTACGATATTAAGTATCTTTTTGCTAATTATAGGTTTATTTAAATTTGTTGATTTTAATTGTATATCTTTCATGGTATTAACACTCATTTTTTCTTATTATATTATAATTGAAAGTTTAGCTTATAGATTTATAGTTTTATTAAAATTGCATATTAAAAATACATTTTTTATATAATTTTAATTTACAATTAAATATTAATTTAGAATCTAAACTTTATACATTTATGTTAAATTGGATTCTAAATTACACCTTAAAAAAGATTAAAAATATAATTAAATAATTTAATAATAATTACAATATATTTAATATTACTATATTATAAGCTAGTTTTGAATTGCTTATAAAACTTTTAATAATATATAATTTTATAGTATAATAATAAATATGATAGTTAAAAGGAGATTTAATGCGTAAAAGTATGTCTTTAAGTTCTAAGTTAAGGTATATAATTGCAACTACTACAATCATATCAATAACTACCTTATGTTATGCTGTATTAATACAAATGAAACATAGGGAAATTGATAATGCAAAAAGTGCTATGATGTTATCTGCAAAATACAACGCAAGTAATATTTTAGGTATGCTAAATTCAAGCTTACATCCTTTCAACATGTATTCAAGCACACTTACTCACAATCTTGCAAATAATCGCTTATCTTCATATCAAATATTAATAAAACAAGTTGTAGATTTAATACAAGAAAATCCAAACACAACATATGGATTTTTATATTTAAAAGACAAAGACTATTCATCTATTCCTGCACAATTTAGATTAGGAAATGAACTTATGATTGTTGCAGATAAAAACAAAAATGTATTGAAATCAAATAAGATGCTATTAGAACTTCCAGCCATTCAAGAAGCCATTTTATCTAAAATGAGTAAGTTAAGCCCACCTGTTGATTTATCAATAAACAATAAAAATATTAAAGCATCAATTTTTGCTTTCCCTATATTGAATTATGATGGTGTAGTTATAGGTGCTCTTGGTGGAGTATTAGATATAGAGGGTATCGCAAAAGATTTACTTTCTGTAAAAAACAACTCATATCCAAATGAAGCAAAAGTATTAACAATGCAAGATGGAACTATAGTGGCAGCTAACAACACTAAACTTTTAAATTTAAATCTAAAAGATTTACCAAAGATGGCACCACATTTACAACCTCTTATAGATAGAGTAATGAGAAATGAAGAGATAACTGCTGCATTAGTAGATACAAGCGGGAAAAAAACATTTGCTGCACATGCTAATATAAAAATTAATTTATTAAAAGATACAAATTGGCACATTATAACCCTTACACCAAGAAGCGATGTATTAGCAGATTATTATTCTTTAAGAACACAAACAATTATTATGTCAATAATAGTTCAATTAATTATACTTATAGTATTAACACTTTTTGCAAAATATCAAATTATTGATAGACTTTTAAATTTAAATTCTTATTTAGATGAATTTTTTAAGTATATTAATCATGAAGGTAAAAAGCCACGAGCATTAATTGTTAAGGCACATGATGAAATAGGTATTATGGTTAATGTATTTACAGAAAATGTCCAAAAAACACAACTAGGGTTAGACAAAGATTCAAAGCTTGTAAATAATGTAGTAGAAGCTGTAAAGGAAATAGAATCTGGCAATTTCTCAACAAGGATTAATGAAAATGCACATAATCCGCAATTGCAAGATCTAAGAGATGTTTTAAATAATATGCTTGGTGTTTTAGAAATAAAAATTGGAAAAAATATGAATGAAATTCAAAGGGTTTTTGATTCATATACAAATCTTAATTTCACAACAGAAATACCAAATGCAACTGGAAATGTAGAAAAAACAACAAATGCTTTAGGGACAGAAATCAAAAACATGCTAACAACTTCTGCAAGATTTGCAAATAATTTAACAGAACAATGCAAAATTCTTGAAGATTCTATGATAAAACTTACAGAATCTTCAAATATGCAAGCATCAAGTTTAGAACAAACTGCTTCTTCAGTAGAACAGATAACTTCATCAATGCAAAATGTAAGCAGTAAAACAGGTGAAGTTATATCACAAAGCGAAGATATTAAAAATGTAGCAGAAATAATACGAGATATTGCAGATCAAATTAATCTATTAGCACTTCATGCAGCACTAGAAGCCGCAAGAGCTGGAGAGCATGGTAGGGGATTTGCCGTTGTAGCAGATGAGGTGAGAAAACTAGCAGAAAGAACACAAAAAAGTTTAGGAGAAATAGAGGCAAATACAAATGTATTAGTTCAAAGTATAAATGATATGGTTGAATCAATAAGAGAGCAAACAAATGGTATAGCACAAATAAATTCAACTCTTTCTACATTAGAAGCAACCACACATGAAAATGCTAATATAGCAAAAAAAGCGGAAACAATTAGCTATAATGTTAATGATATTGCAAATGATATATTAAAAGATGTGAATACAAAGAAGTTTTAAAATTATATCATCAACAAAAGTATGTAATTTATATATCAAATATATGCTAAAGTTTATAGTTTTAGCAATATAGTAGCTTATATGCTAATATAAAATAGTATTTATCAAATACACCATAAGCTTATAATATTGTTGTAATAATATTCATAGTTTTACTATATAGTTACAATGTATTTTAATATTTATGGGTATATTTATAATAAAAATTAAAAATAATTACATTATAATAATTGCACTATAACAAAAAAATGTAGTTATAAAATATTAGGTAAATAAATTTACAAAACCACTAAAATTATAGTTTATAAAATTTAATTGCGTATTAAATTCTATTATTTATAATTATATTGATTTTATTATAAAACATAGCTTTGTATATACAATAGTAATGTAAATATGCCACAAGTAATTAATGATGCAAAGGATAAAGCAATATTATTTCATTTATTAATATTGTATATAAAATATTTATAGATAGTCATTGATAATTGTATATTTCTTAATTTAGCTTTGTTTGGCATGGCTTTCATGTCAATTTATTCTATCCTTTATGCTTCTTATCATACTCATTAATAATCTCTATCAAAGGTTTTAAATCATAATCTTTAATCTTTTGCTCCATAGTATCTAAATAAGATTCTATATTGTTGGGGGTTAAGATATGAGTTTTGTT
>JARIAP010000101.1 GCA_029257755.1 Helicobacter sp. | reverse complement strand
GCTCAAGTGAGTTATTAAGTAATTATATGGATTCACAAGGAGTTTCAAAAATAGTAAATACACTATATAGATACAAACTTACAGGAAATTTCGGTGTTTTTTCCTATCTTTTTAAAAAAGCAGAGGGAAAAGATAATGAGAGGGCTTTTAAAGAAGCGTTGCTTGAGTCAGCGATTGGTTCAGTAATCACAAGTGAAACCGCTAAAACACTCGCTACACGCACAGCTACAAGACTTGGCATAACTATGGCAGGGAGAATCTTAGGAGGTTATGTTGGTTCAGTCATACCTATTGCAGGACCTATTGTTGGAGCTTGGATAGCAGGTAAAATTGAGGAAATGTATATATTATTGCATTGTAATATATATACTCAATAAAGAAGTAAAGAGTAAATATATTTGTTAGCATTATTTCATTTGAGCTGCGACTTCTTCTGCGAAGTTATCAACCCTTTTTTCTATGCCCTCACCTAATTCAAAGTTTATAAATGATATTATCTTAATCTCATCATTTATTTCTTTATTTTTTTCATTCACTATCTGTGATATTGTTTTTTTATCATCTAATGCATATAATTGTGCTAATAAAGTTAGTCTTTGATCTAGAATTGTATTGTCAATTATGAATCTATCCATTTGACCCGGAATAATTTTATCCCAAATTTTTTCTGGCTTACCCTCTTCTCTTAATTTTGCCTTAAGTTCTTCTTCTTTTGCTTTTAGCACAGATTCTGTAAGTTCGCTAAAACTTACATATTCTGGTATGCGATTTAAAGGCTTTTTAAGTCTTTTTAATTCTTCATTTTCTTTATCAAGTTCTGCTCTTATTGCAATTTTTTCTTTTGCAACTAAATCTTTATCCAACTCAAGATAGCTTAAAAATTTTGGTTTCATTGAAGCTACATGCATACTTATAAGTTTAACAAATTCTTGTAATTTTGTTGAATTGCTTTCATTTTTGTAATCTATTAGTGTAATTGCACCAACTTTTTTATTATGATGTAAATATCCATTTAATATTTGATTTTGTTTGCACACTATTGTGCTAACTCTTCTTATAACAATATTTTCACCAATAATTGATATTTTTTGCTTTAAATAATCTTCAAACTTAATATCATTTATTGTTAATTCATCAAGACTTTCAGTAGTATTTAAGGCTCTTTTGAATGCTAAATCAAGAACATTTTCTACAAGCTCTAAAAAGTCAGAATTCTTAGCAACAAAATCTGTTTCAGAATTTACTTCTATTAATGTAGCTTTTTTAAAGTCATTAGATACTCTAAGTGCTATAACACCTTCTGCTGCTATTCTATCTGCTTTTTTAGCTGCTTTGCTTAATCCTTTTTTACGCAGATATTCCATAGCTTCTTCCATATTGCCTTTGCATTCTTTTAGTGCATTTTTACACTCCATTATACCAGCATCTGTTTTTTTGCGAAGTTCTGCTACAAGCTTTGCCGATATTTCTTGTGTTTGATTTTTGACTTCATTTACTAAATCTTTTATTTCACCTTTTAAGTGTCCTGCTGCTTTGTTTATTGATTCTTTAGCATTATTCAATGCTTCTTTTGTTTCACTTTTCATATTATTCTCCATCTTTATCTTGAAATTCTTTTTCTAATTCTTCTTTTAATTCTTCCATTACTTCATCTTTTTCTTCATCTGTTGCTGGTGCAATTTCTATGTTATTTTTTGATTCTACTTCAGAATCATTCATTTCTCTACCTTCCATAATTGCATCACTAATTTCTTTACAAAAAAGTTGTATAGATCTAATTGCATCATCATTTCCTGGTATAGGATAATCAATTAAATCAGGATCGCAATTTGTATCAAGAGGTGCTACAACAGGGATACCTAACCTTCTAGCTTCACCTATTGCAATTTTTTCTTTTAAAGCATCTATAACAAAAAGCATATCAGGAGCTTTTTTAAGATGTCTTATGCCACCAAGATATTTATTTAATTTATCTTTTTTTCTCATAAGCATTAATTTTTCTTTTTTTGTTAAAAGATCTATTTGCCCACTTGATTCCATTTCTTCAATTATTTCAAGTTTTCTTACAGATTTTTTTATTGTGCTAAAGTTTGTTAGCATACCACCAAGCCAACGATAATTAACATATGGGGCATTTACTTTTTCTGCATACTCTTTAAGTGTATCGCTTGCTTGTTTTTTTGTCCCAACAAACATAATAACTTTTCCTTCATTAGCTGCATCACGCACAATATTGTATGTATATCTAAAATACCTTAATGTCTTTTGCAAATCAATAATATGAATATTTTTTCTAACACCAAAAATAAATTTTTTCATTTTTGGATTCCAGCGTCTTGTTTGATGTCCAAAATGAACACCACATTCTAATAAATCTTTCATAGTAACCATGAATAGCTCCTTAAAATTTAATCAATTAATGTAAATTTTGTGAATTGGTTTTGCCGCCATGCTCATTAACTCTGTAAGATAATAATTAAATTATAATCTTAAAAGCAACCAATCTAGGATTAGCATGTGAGTTTTTCACAAAGTTTATATTATACATTAAAAATGATTATTTTATAATAATATTTATATTTTTATTTAATTTTTTAATTTATTAAAAATTTGCTACTGGCAATGATGGCAATGTTATTGTTGGTATATTACTATTTAAAGATTCAAAAAAATCTATTATTTTTGATATTTCACTATTTGATAAATTTATACCCAATTGCATACTACCCATTTCTTTAATTGCTTCTTTTAAACTAGATATAGAGCCATTATGAAAATATGGTGCTGTTTTTTTAATATTCCTTAGTGTAGGAACTTTCAACATTTTATTAGAATCAGACTCTAAGTTACCTATATTGCTAAACTTATACTTTCGTATAACTTCAAATGGTTGCATTGTGCCTCCAAGATTTACATCATTATGGCAAATTACACAACCTTTATCAATAAATAATTCTAATCCTTCAGCTTCACTTATGCTTAATGCTTTTAAATTTCCCCTTAAAAAGTCATCATATCTAGTAACTACATTAAGAGTCATTATAAATCCCGTAATACTTTGTGCTATAAGCTCTTCATTTACATTAACTTTAGCTCCATATGCTCGTATAAAATAACTCATATATTCTTTTGAGTTTGTTATACCTTCTATTATTTTTTGCATATTCCCATTCATTTCATTTTGGGCTTGTAAAGCATGTATAGTAGCTCTTGCTATAATATTTTTTTCGGGAAAAGCATATGTGTTGTTTGTTTTATCATGTCTTTTAAATTCACCCCTATAATATAACGCATCATTAAAAATTAGATTAAATATTGATGGTGCATTTAAATGATTTGGATTATTTTTGCTTATATCCATTGTGCTTGTGCCATACATAGATATATTATGGCATGAATTACAAGAGTGCATACCATCTCCACTTAAACGAGGATCAAAATATAGAATCTTTCCTAATTCTAATTGAAACTCTGAAAATTTATAATCTGTTTTATAAAACATACTTTTTTGTAGATTAGTTAATTGTGAGTTTTCTAAAATCGGTTTTAGTGTATTTTCACTAGCTTTATTTGCAATTTTTTGCAATTTTTCACCTATATCTTCAAATGAATAAAGCATATGAAACAATACAATAAAACTGCATGATATAATAGCTATGGAGAGTATAATTTTATCTTTAGTAAAAATGTTTTGATTCATATTGTTTTATATCTCCTTTTATTACAATTTTGTGTTTAATTTTGTTTCTATTGTGCTAACATCTTTGCAAATTCTAAGAAAAGCTTACTAGATTCTCTTGGTCCAGGGCTTGATTCTGGATGGTGTTGCACAGAAAAAATTTTATAATCTTTATATTTTACCCCTTCAATCGTATTGTCAAAAAGATTTCTATGGGTTATTATTGCAATTTCTGATATAGATTCTGGCACATTATAGTTATGGTTTTGTGCTGTTATTTCAAGTTCATTTGTTTGCATATTTTTTACAGGGTGATTACCGCCGTGTTGTCCAAATTTAAGTTTATATGTTTTATACCCAAATGCGTTGCTTAAAAGCTGATGTCCTAGACAAATTCCAAATATTGGTATTTTTGCGTTAATTATTTTTCTTATTTTATCTATTTGATCCTTTAGTAATAATGGATCTCCTGGACCATTGCTTAAAAACACCCCCCTTATTTCATTGTTGTGAAATTTTTCTATTATATCTTCTGCTAAAAATGTTTGTGGTATAACCTCAACAATTAATCCTACTTCACTTAATTCATTTAAAATATTTCTTTTTATGCCATAATCTATAGCTATTATTTTGACTTTATTTTTATCATTTATATCTATCTTTTTGTAGTTAAATGTTTCAAAGCTAAAATTTGATTCTGTGTGTAAATATGTTTCTTTAGTGCTAACTTCTTTTATATAGTTTATTTCTTCTATTTTTTTTGCTTTTTGTAAAATCGACTTTAGTTCCTCCTTTGTTTTAACGATACTTGAAGCAACCATCATCATAGAGCCATTATCTCTTAGCATTTTTACAATGCCTCTTGTATCAACATTGCAAATCCCCATTATACCTTGTTCTTCAAAGAAGCTACACAGATTCTGTGTTGAACGGAAATTAGAATCATTTTTGCTAATATTTCTTATTAATGCCCCTTTTGCAAATACTTGTTTTGATTCCATATCTTTTTCATTGCAACCAACAATACCTATCTCTGGCATACAAAACACTATAAATTGCCCTGCATAACTTGGATCGCTTATTATTTCTTGATAACCACTCAAAGAAGTATTGAAAACAATTTCTCCTGTAATACTACCTTCTCTACCAAATCCCTTTGCTTTCAAAAATATATCATTTGCAAAATATAGCCAAACATCAAAAAGTTTCATTATTTAGCCTCTCTTGCTTAGTTCTTCTTCATACAGCTTAGCAAAAATTAGTTCATATTCTTCACTACCGGGTATTAATTTTCTTTTATAATTCTTGATTTTTTCTACCGCATTATCATAGGCATCTTCGTGAAACTTAAAATATGAATCTATTGATTCCATAATAAAACTTTTTACAGAATTTTCAGATACCTTAAAATCTACATAGCTTTCTTCAAACAATGCATCTAAAATTGAATGCGATAAGTTACTATATCTTTCTTTATGTGATATTAAAAAACCATTTTCTTTTGCAAGTTGTTTTTTAATCATAGCAAAAAGTTGTTTTTCATTTACCTCTTCTTCATCTATTTGATCTTGATATTCTTCTAAAAGTTCTCTTGCTTTGTTTTCTATTGATTGTTCTTGTTGCATATCTTCTTTGATAACTTCTGTTGTTATTTTATTTAGGCTAGTTAATGGTGCATTAATTGCTACAAGGTTTGAGCGACTTAAGTCAAGGATTATGCGATTTGCCAAAAATTGTGCGTGTTGTGGTTTTAGTTTCATGTGCTTACCTTTAAAATTTGTTATCTCATTAACTTTCAAAATATATTTAAACTATTTTGTAATTATTATAATATTATAGCATAATTACAAAGAATATAAAGTGCTTGATTTTTATAATCTAAATTAATGATTATGTAGTAATAATATATGATAACATATTTTTATATTTTTTATATGTTGGTTGTATATATTTTCTTTTTTTATTTATTTCTTTATCATATTGTTGGTTATCTTATTATGGCTTGTTGTATTTCTATTATTAATGGTTCTAGTTGCATATTATTTGTATTTAGATTTGCTATTTTTTTTGAATCTTGATTTATTATTGTTAGTTCTTTTCTCTTTGTTTTTCTTTCAATATTTTTATTGCATTAATTGCTTGTTGTGTTTTATCTATTTCTTTTGTTATGAGTGTTTTTATTTGATTTGTATGTGTGATTTTTTGTTGATTGTTAGCTATTGCATATAATGAAAATAGCATTATTATAAAAATTATATTGATTTTTTGCATATATAACTCTTAATTTTTTAATCCTTATAATTCAATTATTGCTAAAATAAATTAACTAATATTTGATCCTTTTTCTTTTTTATGTTCTGGTCGCAATAAACTTAATCCATTAGAATCTTTACACGCTAAAATCATACCTTCACTAATTTCTCCCATTAGTTTAGCTGGTTTTAGATTAGTTAAAACACACACTTGTGTATTAATTAAATTTTCATGATCATAAAATTCTGCTATACCTGCTATTATTTGTCTTGGTTTATCTTCACCTAAATCAACTTTTAGTTTTAAAAGCTTATTGCTTTTTGGCAGTTTATTAACATCTATTATTGTGCCAACTTTTATAATAATTTTTTTAAAATCAGATATATTAATTATTTCTTCTTTCTCTTCAATATGTTTTATTTCTGTATTTCTATTCTCAATTATTTGTTCATTAGTTTTAATTTGCATTCTTGGTTCTTCTATTTTTGGAAATAAAGCATCAATTTTTTTGATTATAAAACTTTCTATATATTCATTATTGTTAATCAATTTATCGAAAGATACAGAATCTATCTTTATATTTAATGCCTTTGACATTTTTTTGCAAGCATTTGGTATTATAGGGTAAAGAAGTAAAGCTACTTTTGCTAGTATATTTGCAATAAAATTTAGAAATTCTTTGCATTCAATATTTTTATTTTGTTTTATAAGCTCCCATGGCTCTGTTTTGGTTATTAAAAGATTAGCTATATATAGCAATTCCCATATAGATTCCAAATATTTGTTTGGTTGCATATTATACATAAATTTCTTACTATCTTGTATTATATTAAATATTTTTTCTTTCTCTATTTTATAACTTGTAGTAGATAGGCTATTTTGCAAATCAAATTGAAAATACTTTTCACTCATTCCAATTAATCTATTTAATAGATTTCCTAAATCATTGCTTAATTCCCCATTATTGCGATTTATAAGTGCCATTTGCGAAAAATCTCCATCTTGACCAAATGGAACTTCTTTTAATAAAAAGTATCTAAATATATCTGTTGGATATGCATCTTTTATATCAAGTGGATTAATAACATTACCTATACTTTTACTCATCTTAACACCATCAATAGTCCACCAACCATGCACAAAAATATGTTTTGGTAGTGGTAAATCAAGGCTCATTAGAAATGCAGGCCAATAAATCGCGTGGAATCTTAGTATATCTTTGCCTACAATATGTGTAGTATTATTAAAATATTCCATCTTAGATTCTAAAAATGGATTTTGTTCCATTTTATATTTTAGTTGCTCTTTTGCATTATTGTAATCAATTCCATAACCTAAAGCACTTGCATAATTCATTAAAGCATCAAGCCATACATATATAATATGCTTATTATCTCTTAGTTTTAATGGAATCTTAATACCCCATTCAAAACTAACTCTAGTAATTGATAAATCTTGCAATCCATTTTCAACAAATTTAATAACTTCATTTTTTTTATGTGATGGCAAAATACAATCATGATATTCATTATACCATTTTAATAATTTATTTTGATATTTAGATAATGCAAAAAAATAACTTTCTTCTTTTACAACCCTTGTTCTTTTATTGCCACTACAATCAGGGCAATATACGCCTTCAACAACTTGATTTTGCGTAAAAAAACTTTCACAACCAACACAATACATTCCTTCATATTCACCCTTATAAATATCACCTCTATCATACATAATTTCAAAGGCTTTTTGCACAGCTAAAATATGTTCAAGGTATGTTGTTCTTATAAATTTATCATAATCTATGTTAAATTCTTTCCATGTGTCTCTAAATTTTTCACTAATTGAGTTTGCATATTCAATAGTCTTTATTCCATGTTTTTTAGCGGCTTCTTCTATTTTTTGTCCATGTTCATCAGTTCCAGTCAATAAAAATACATCATTACCATTTAATGTCCAGTATTTTTTCAACATATCTGCAATAATTGTTGTATATGCATGTCCTATATGTGGCACATCATTTACATAATAAATAGGTGTTGTAAGTAAGCGTTTCATTTTGATCCTTATTTTACTTGTTTTATTTTGTAAAAAATATTTTAATTCTACACTAAAAATAACATTTAATATAAACAAAAGCTAACAATATAATAACACATTGTATATTTAACTTGTTTTGTTGGTATAATATGTTTTCATTTTATTTTTTAAGGAGAAAATATGGATATTTCAAAAATTAATATAGGTAAGATTCCAAATGAAATCAATGCAATCATTGAAATTCCTTTTGGTTCAGATATTAAATATGAAGTAGATAAAGAAAGCGGTTGTGTTGTGGTTGATAGAATCATGCGTTCATCTGTTTATTACCCTGCAAACTATGGTTTTGTTCCACACACATTAGCAGATGATGATGATCCTGTAGATATTTTGGTATTAAATGAGTATCCTCTCCAAGCAGGATGTGTTATAAAGGTTAGATTAATTGGTGTATTATTAATGGAGGATGAAGGTGGAAAAGATGAGAAATTGCTATCTGTTGCAATAGATAAAATAGATCCAACATATACCGATATAAAATCTTATAAAGATTTGCCACAATTAACACTTGATAGAATCAAGAATTTTTTTGAAACATATAAAATACTTGAGCCAGAAAAATGGGTAAAAGTAACTGATTATAAAGATATTGAAGAAGCACAAAAACTGCTAGAAAAAGCAATATTAAACTATAAAAGATAATTAATTTGTTAATATAAGATTCTAAATATAATATAGACAATTTAAAACAAATTGTCTAATATTTTTTTAGTTATTAAAACTAGAAGTTTGAAATTTTAATTATTTTTTTATATTTTTGATTTTATTATTGCAATAATATAAAGTTTAGTTATAGCAAATTCATGTATAGAATCTTAAATTTATAGGTTCTAAAATATATATCAATATGAAGTTTTATTGTATTTTAATAAAATTATTTTTTATTTGCAACTAGTGATGATATAAATGATATAGCAATAAATCCTACACCTATTAATCCTGTTATAATTTCACTAACTTCCATAAATATTTTTAGAATCATTATTAATGCTAATGCACCTATGGCATAATGTGCTCCATGCTCAAGATATATAAAGCTTTGCAATGTTTTTTTATGAACAAAATATATAGTTAAACTTCTAACAAACATAGCACCTATACCAAGTCCTATCATAATTATAAATATATTTTCACTTAACGCAAATGCACCTATAACACCATCAAAACTAAAACTTGCGTCTAAAACTTCTAAGTATAAAAATCCCATAATACCATTTCTAATACCATCTCCACCAAGTAATTCATCTGCCGAATTTATAATTAGATAAAGCGATAAAGAACAAAAATAAGCCATGCTAATTGCAACACTATTTGTTATATAGATAAGAAATATTCCAAATGTGATTGAAATCATTAAAACTATATTTGGAAATTTTATTAAATTATTTATAAAACTATTATCTTCAATGATTTTTATCCAATGTGTTTCTTTGTCTTCACTTAAAAAAAAATTTAAAAATACCATAAGTAAAAACCCACCACCAAAAGCATATATTTCAAATCTAGTAGTTTCTAATGCTTTATGATATTGTTCTGGCTCATAAATTGCAAGATTTAAGGTTTCTATTATTCCCATTCTTGCTGCAATTGCCACTATAGCTATAGGAAATATGAAACGCATACCAAATACAGCAATAGGAATACCCCAATATATAAAGCGTTTTTGCCATTTTTCATTCATTGTGTTTAAAACTTTTGCATTTACAACGGCATTATCAAAGGATAGGCTAATTTCAAGTATAGAAAGTAGGGTGCATATATAAACTGCCTTCCACGATCCAATATAAAATGCAATTAACAATCCTATACAAGCAATTATAAATGAGCTATAAAAATATTTCATTTTTATCCTTTTTAATATAAGCATAAATGTAAGCAATATTCAAGAATCTAAGAAATTATTAAAAATTTAAAAAATATAAAAATAGTTAGATTCATGCATATTTGCATAATTATATATTTTTTTGTTAAAATTATCAATTTATTTTTATTATTTAAAGTTGAGGTTTGTGTGAAAAGTAAGAAAAAAGGTTTTAAAAGGATTATTTTAGCATTTTTTTATTCTTTAGCTGGATTAAAAGTTTGTATAACAAAAGAAGTATCTTTTCAGCAAATACTTTTTGTTAGTGTGTTTTTCTTTATAGTTGCATGTTTTTTGGGTAGGAATTTCTTTGAAATAGTAATTCTTTCTCTACCTCTATTTTTTATGATTTTTGCAGAGTTGGTTAATACAGCAATAGAAAAAATTGTTGATTTAGTGCAACCAACATTTCACCCATTAGCAAGAGATGCTAAAGATATTGGTAGTAGTTTGCAGCTAGTTAGTATGATATTTTCTGCATTTGTATGGGGAGGATATCTTGTTATGAGATTTATGGAGTAGATTCTTAAGGAGTGGTTATTGTTTGTTTCAGATAATGAGATAAAAGATATACAAATAAAATTTTCTAATATTCAATCTCCCTCAAATTCTGTTATTATAGAAGGAAATTGGGATAGTTTTGTAAAGCAAGAATATATTACTGCCCTAAGATCTCAAGTTAGTAAATATGCAGATGAAATTCATATTGTGTTTAAAGAAGCAAAAATTGGAATTATATTTATGCTTTTATTGAAAGATACATTAGAATCTAACAATATTAAACAAGTATATTTATATACAAATAATGCACAGATACTTAGATTAACTTCATTTTTAGTTTCTAATTTATATTCACTTTTTTTAAATCAATATTTATATAACAATAAAAGTGATATGCAAGAAATTTTTAATAACATTGATAATAGTGTAAAAAATAATAAGTTTTTTTTATATAAATTTTTTGAAATTATTGGTAAGTGGGAATATAAATTTTATCAAACAGCTATTTCTTTTTTTAATTTTATGGGAATGCTTTTGTATTTTTTTATTATTTCGTGTATTAAACCATCAAATATTCGTTTTAATTCCCTTGTTTATCATATTTGTGAACAAGGCTTTAAAGCTTTGCCTGTTGGGCTTGTAACATCTTTAATAATTGGTTATGCAATAACTCTTCAAGGTGCATATCAACTTAATTCTATGGGTGTTCCAATTATGAGTGTTGATACAACTGCTAAATTATCATTGCGTGAGATAGGACCTTTTATATTAGCATTAGTAATTGCTGGTAGGAGTGCATCAAGTTTTACTGCTCAACTTGGTTCAATGAGATTGACAGAAGAGTTATCTGCTATGAAAGCTATGAATTTAAATATATTCCACTTCCTTATAATACCTAGAATCTTAGCTTTAATTATTGTTATGCCTTTAATGGTGTTTGCAGCAGATGCTATAGCATTGTTTGGTGGAATGATAGCAATTAAAACAAGCATTAATATTAGTTTTGAGATGTATTTAGAAAGATTTTATGAAACAGTATCAATTACTCATTTTTGGATTGGTGTTGTAAAAGCACCTGTTTTTGGTGCTATTATTGGCATTGTTGGTTGTTTTCGTGGATTGGAATGTAAGGGTGATACACAATCTATTGGTAAAATGACAACTATTAGTGTTGTAAATGCTATTTTTTGGATAATTGTAGCAAATGCTATTTTTAGTTTTATATTTACAAGGTATGATCTATGAATGGCGATATTATTGAGGTTAGTGGTTTATCTACACACTATGGTAACACATTGATACATGATAATATTTTTTTTAATGTAAAGAGAGGTGAAATTTTTTCAATACTTGGTGGTAGTGGTAGTGGCAAGACAACACTTTTACATACACTTATATTTTTACATAGACCAACAAATGGGGAGATTAAAATATTAGATACTGATATTTGGAAATTAAAAGATTCAAAACAATATACTATAATGCAAAAAATTGGAGTTGTTTTTCAATTTGGTGCTCTTTTTAGTTCTCTTAGTGTTCTTGAAAATGTAACTAGTTTGCTTGAGGAATATTCTCATTTTCCATCTCATTTATATCCAGAAATAGCAAAGTTTTGGTTAAATAATGTTGGGCTTGATTTAAGTGTATGTAACAAGTCTGTAAATGAGTTAAGTGGTGGAATGAAAAAAAGAGTTGCACTTGCAAGAGCATTATGCACAGAGCCAGAAATTTTATTTTTAGATGAACCAACAAGTGGATTAGATCCAGCTAGTGCATGTAAGTTTGATGATTTAATAGCATCTCTAAAGGAAAAATTTGGAGTAACCATTGTTATGATTACACATGATTTAGATAGCATAAAAGATGTTACAGATAGATTTATTTTGTTGAATGAAAAAAAAATTTGTTTTAGTGGGACATTAAATGAGTTTGCTAAGGAAGCAAATAATGGATTGCATAATGGGAGCTTATTCCATTCTTCAAGAGGATATAAATATTGGAAATGATAAGGATATATTGTGGAAAGAAATATTAATTATGTGTTAATTGGTGTTATTTTTTGCGTTTTAACAATAGCAATGATAGCATTTATTTTTTGGGTTGGTAGATTTGGTATTGATGATAGAAGAGTAAAAATTTATCACATTTATACAAAAGATGAGGTTGGTGCTATAGGTACAAATACGCCAATAAAATATAAGGGAATTAGTGTTGGTAGTGTTGTAGGCATGGGATTTAAAAAAGATGATATAGATATTGTGCAGATAGATATTGCAATAAACAAAAAAATACCCGTTAGAGAAGGCTCTGAACTAATAATAGATTCTGATGGATTTGTTGGTATGAGTTATTTGAAATTAAAACAAAATGAAAAAGGTAAAATTATAGAAAATGAAGAAGATGCTACCTTATTTTTAGCAAAAAATGCTATTGGAAAATTACTTGAAAATGCACAAGGAATGACAACAGATATACAAGATATTGTAAGTAATGTTAAAAATATAACAGATAGTAAAAATATAGAAGATATAAGAAACATGTTGGTATCTTTAGAAGATACAAAGCAAAATTTAGATAAAACATTACAAAATGCTGATAAACTTTTAAGGGATTTGGATAAAGCCTTGCTTAGAGGGGACTTTAATATAAAAGATATTCTAACACCAATAATAAATAGAAGTGGATATAGTTTGCAGACTTTAAATACATTATTAGAAAAAATGAGTTTGTTTATGGATAGAGTAGAAAGAGACCCATACGAAACACTACTTGGTAAAAGAAATTAAGGAGATAAAATGAGATTAAATAAAATATATTTTGTAGTTTTTATACCATTTGTTTTATTTTTATTGCAAGGTTGCTTGAATGTAAATTTAAAGAGTGTATTACCAAATCAAACTTATTATAGTTTGGATAATACAAAATTGTCATCAAAATGCAAAGGTAGGAGCAATAAATATGGATTAAATGTGTATGTTTTATCACCATTTGATGGCAAAGATATTCTATTATATAATGATAAACAAGAAATAAGGATTTTAGAAAATCACAAATGGATTGATTTGCCAAAGAATATGATTAGAAATGCTTTTATAAAAGTTGGGATTAATAATTGTATGCAAATAGAACAAAATCCACCATTAAGTCAAAGGATAAGCACAATAAAAATTAGTGTAAATGAAATGTTTTTAAAAAATAATGGGAGTGAAAATGAAGCATATATATATCTTATTTACGAGTTAATAGGTTATGATATGAAACAAATAAAAGAAGGGATAGTTCAAACACATTCAAATAATATAAATCCAGCAATAGCATTACAAGATGCTATGAACAAAGCAATTAAAAAAGTAATTAAAGATATATCTTAGATTAAAAATCATATATTAATTTATTTAAATAAATTATGAATATATAATAAGCATACACAAGATATAAGGGGTAAATCAATTACAGGCCAAAAGTTATAAAATATTTTAATTAAAATTTTATATTGATTCTAATTAGATTCTATGTATAATTCACTATAATATACTTACTGACATTAAAGTTAGAAAAACATATTATAAATACCTAATATACAATATCCGTGTTTTCTAAAATAGCCAACAAAAGACTATGTTGTTTTATCTCCATACTATAATATAAGATATTTTAAGAATCTTTACAAATCTTGTATCATAATTTTACAATAATGCAATACACTATAACCATAAATTATGAAGGATATATTATGAAAAAAATTATATTATTTCTTTGTGCAAATATTTTTTTATGTGCTTTTTTAAAATTTACAAAGCATGAACCACCTACATTTTTATACAAACAAGATAATGCACTTTACAAAGCTATCACTACACAT
>JARIAP010000071.1 GCA_029257755.1 Helicobacter sp. | reverse complement strand
AAAGTTATTTACCAAAGTTTGTTTTTGAATACTATGTTAGGTTTTATATGCGGGGCTTTAATATTATGGCATGGAGAAATTTTATTAAGATATATGCAAATTCCACAAGAGCTTTTAAAGGATAGTGAAATTTATTTGCATTTGCTTGGAATATGTTTGTTTTTTGATGCAATAGGCATTGTGTTAGCAGCTGTTGTGAGAGTTTATAATATGGCTTATTGGGTAATGTTTGTAGCATTTATAATGGATATGGCTACATTGATTGGAAATTATTATGTTCTTAATTTTACTAATTTAGAATTATTTGGAGTTGGTTTATCCACTATCATAGGACGCTTAATTGCAATTATTTTGCTTATTATTTTAATTATCTTTAAACTTAAAATTCCATTAAAATTAAAAAAAATGATAGTTATAGAAAAGTCTATATTGGGTAAAATTTTAGGCATTGGGGGATTTTCTGCTGGAGAAAATTTACTTTGGATTGTGCAATATACTATCGCTTTTTCTTTTGTTGCAAAATTAGGTAAAGATAGTTTAAGTGTTCAAACTATATATTTTCAAATTTCACTTTTAATAATGCTAACAGGACAAGCAATAAGTGTTGCTAATGAAATAATAATAGGCAAACTTGTTGGGGCTAAAAAAGACAATATAGCATATAAACATACTTGGTATGCTTTATATTTTAGTGTTTTTAGCTCCTTTGTTGTATCATTGATTAATTTTTGTATGCAAGGTTTTATTATGGATTCTTTAGATTTATTAGAAGAGTTAAGAATCCTTATGATACCGCTTTTTACGCTTTCTATATTTCTTGAAGTATCAAGGACTTTTAATATTATTATGGTTAATTCCTTGCGTGCTAGTGGTGATGCTAGATTTCCATGTTTTAGCGGATGTGTATTTATGTTTGGTGTATCTTTGCCGGTTGGATATTCATTGTGCTTTTTTGCTGGATTTGGTATATTAGGTGTTTGGATTGGATTTTTATGTGATGAATTTTTGCGTGGGATAGTAAATTGTTATAGATGGAAAAGTAAAAAATGGCAAGGAAAAGCAGTAGTTTAAATTATTTATCAAATAAATAAATATTTATGCTATAATAACAGCTTTTATCTTATAATGAAAGTAGGTGATAGTATGCCTGGTATTAAAATAAAAGAAAGCGAAACTTTTGATGAAGCTTACAGAAGGTTTAAAAAACAAGCCGATAGAAATTTAATCGTAACAGAGTGTCGTTCAAGAAGGTTTTTTGAATCTGCAACAGAACAAAGAAAAAAGCGTAAAATTAATGCTAAGAAAAAAATGCTTAAACGACTTTATATGCTAAGAAGATATGAATCTAGATTATAAGCTATCAAAAATTATTGCTACAAGACAACAATGCAACTTATATTGAATTTGCATTGTATATAAAAATTATTTTTTATTTTTTTGTTTTCTCAATTCTCTTAAGATTTTATATATTGATTGTTTTTTTGTCCCTCTAGTCATCATGAAACTTTGCTCATGAAATACTATAAATGTTACAAGTACACCTGCTACAAGTGATAGAGATACAGATAACATTGTTGCTAGATTATTAAAAAACATCAATAAATATCCTAATTGTTCTGGTTTATCTGCATGTTGTGTAAATACTAATATTGATAATATGCTTTTATACCCATAGCTACCCGGAAACATTGGTAATAATGCTGGAAAAACTATAATTTCTGCGGGAGTTTTTGTGTATTTTGCTATAAACATAGTAGCAAATCCCATACATAATGCAGCACAAAAACTAGCACCTGCAAGACTAAATATAGGAATTTGTAGGAATATAGAGCGTATAAAATATCCTAATCCCGCAATGGATATAATTCCTAAAAAAATCTTTTTTGGCGGATTAATTGCATATGCAAATCCAAAACCAGCTATCATTGCAAAAATAGTTTTAAAAAAAACATGTTCTATAGAATTTGTATTAAAAAAATTTGTATATAAGAATTCTTGTATCTGTGTATCAAGATGTATTTGTAAATTAAACATTTATTATACTCACATGTGCTATACTCAAGGTTAAGTATGCACCAACTGCTATACATATTAATAAAATAGCCATATTAATGCCTCTACTAATAGCCATGAGTGTATATTCATGCAAAACATCTGTTAGGGCATTAATAATTTGTATTCCGGGTATAAGATACAATATACTTAAACCAATTGCTATTTCTGGTGTTTTTGTTATTCCATAATATACGCCAATATATGCGATAAAAGAAGAAATGAAAGATACAATAATGTAAATACCTCTAATATCTATATGAAATTTAGAGAGAAAATATCTACTAGCAAATCCTGCAAATGTTCCCATAAATACACATAACAATGCACCTATATCACCATCAAATAATTTACAAAAAGAAGCATTAGCAAGACTAGCAAAAAACAGCATTGATATAAAATTATAGTCTTTACTTTGTATTATGTGCTTAAATCTAATTTGTGCTTCTTTTAGTGTTATGTTGTTATCATATATCTGCCAACTTAACGCACTAAGTTCTGAAATAATCCTTAAATTTGCATTTAATGGTGGATTTGAGCTAACTTGTGTTCGTCTGTTTGCATAGTTATTTTTTTGTGAAATACTTAGATTCACATATTTTAGCCAAACAATCATGTGTAAATCATAACCATAAGATTCTGCGATTCTTTGTGTGCAACGAGAAACTCTTGAGGTGTAAGCACCATTTGACAATAAAGCTGCTGCATATTGCCCTAAAAATATACTTAAGTCTTCAATATTTACATGTTCTTCCATATTAGTTAGTTTCCATATTCTTTATAAAATATTTATTTAAGTTTAACAGGCACAAAATGAGAATCTTTTACTCCATAAAATCTATCATTATATATTATTTGGTTTCCTTGTAAAGATTCTGAAAAAAATCTAACGCTTTTTTTATTGTTTTTAGATATAAAAATATCAAGAGATAAAGCTGTGGCATAATTAACCCAATCATATTGAAAGTCTGCACTTAAAATATCATTAAACACAAGTAAATTTGGGTGAATAGGGCTTATAGCACTAACAATAAATAATTTTTTAGAATCTTCTTGTGGCATTAAGCTTAATAATGATGGATTATAATTTATTTGAGTTGATAAAAAAGCATTTGGCATTGCATTAGCATTTCCAATTTGAGGGACTATTAAACCGCTTTTTATAATAGATGTATTAAGCACTACCATAGAATTTCTTATGTTAGATTTTATTTTAGCTAATGTTTGAGTAAAATTTGTTGATTTTTTTGTATCAATATTTTCTTGTTTTATAACATTTGCTCTATTGCTTAAAATACTACCTATCATCTTACCTACTATTCCATCATCATTAAGGCTTATTAATGGATATTTTTTTGTATTTGCAAGAGATATAATCATATCTATTTGTTTTTCATAATCTATACCACCAAAGAAAATATTTTTATTTGGTGAAAATTGTGTTGCTTGTTTTTGATTTATTGTTGGTATAAACATTGGTAATGATATATTTACATTTTGCAATAAGTTTGATAATCCATTTGGCGTTAAAATCGCTATTGTTAAGTCATATTCTCCTTTTTGTATTTGTTCATAAGTATTTTTTAAATTATTTATATCCTCTGTTTTAGAATCAAATACCTTAAATTCAAAATCGCTGTTATATGCAATTAAATATGATAATATGGCATCTGCACTTGTTGATGAATATCTGCCTATATTTTTTTGTGGTATTAAAAGGGCTACCCTTAAACCTTTTTGTAAATCAGTTAAATTTTGTTTTATGGTTAAATCAAGTGTATATCCTATATCATTGTATTTGTCTAATAAATTTTTATCATTTGTTTCTTTAAATGAAGATATAAAACTAAAAACTTTTCCTTCTTCAAATAGTTTGTTAAGACATGATTTTGAGCATTTCTTTGTTGAAATATCTATAACTTCTTGTTCTGGTGTAGGTAATGAAGACATTATATGTTCTTTTGCTGTAACTATATTAAAAAATATACTATTAGCAATAAATAATAATATAATTGTTATTTTTTTGTTAAACATTTTAATCCTTTCTTTAATTAAAATAAAGGTATATTTTAGCACGAATTTGCACAAATTGCATTTTTTAGTAAAACAAAATTAATTAATGCTTCTTTTTTTAACTTACTATTAATTAGCATTTGCATTGTATCTGGAACACACACACATATTATTTTTTTATTATTTGGGGTATAATAATCTAATAATTTTCCATTTGCTTCTTTTAATGTTATCTCAAATAAATCTTTGCATATATTTTCACCAAAAAATATTGCATACTCTACATATTCTAATTGTATATGTAAGTAATCACTACATATTCTTCTTTGTGTGCTTAATGGTTGCGTATAGATATGTGTATTTATATTTTGACTTAAATCTGTATCTACGCATTTAAAAAATGGAAACAAAAAAATACTTTCTTTACTTAACAAAAAAACTTTTTGTGCAATATCAAAAATCATGTTATTATGCTTGTTATCCTCTAACTTTTCTAGTGTATTATTTGGTATTTTTATATTACTTTTAATATTTAAAGATTCTACAATAAAGGCTAATTTTGGAAATTTATCACTTAATATCAATTTGTTATTATCTATAAATTCAAATTTTTTTGGCGTAATGCCACAAAATCTATCATGTTCTCTTACCATATTTGATAAACTACATAATCTACATTGTGATACTTTTTTCTCTAAATCTATTAGGCTTTGTATGGTTTTTGATTGCACATTGTTTGATGTATTGATTTCTTTGATTGTATTTTGATTGTTTGTATTATTTTGATTAATATCTGCTATATTAAAGTCTATATATTTATCTCCAACTAATTCTTGTCTATAAAGCATAAGCATAGATTGCAAATAATTGTATGTAAATGTTTTATTGTGTATATTTTTATCCATTATTTCTACTTTTAAAAATCTATTAATTTTATCATAAAGAAATGTAATTTAATAAAATTTATTAACAATTAAAATTGCTTTTTATATATTGTATTTTTAACTAAAGATTATAAATTAAAGATGAATTAATAAATACAAAAAATCATATATTTAATAAATATTTAATACAATAGATATTGATTGTAATGGATAACTATATATTTTTAAGCTATAATCTCTTATAACAATCTATCAAATTTGGAGTGATTTATGACTCTAGGAATCAATGGCTTAGGAAGAATGGGGAGAACTATATTGCGTAAAGCAATTAATAGGGGGCATACTATTAGAGCATTAAATGATATAGCTAAATGGGAGATTCTATCTTACTTAATAGAATTTGATAGCACACATGGGGAATTTAAAGCACAAATTAAACTAGATAATAATAATTTATACATAAATGGACAAAAGATTATACTTAGCAATCATATAGATACAAAGGATATAAACTTTAATGATGTAGATGTGGTAATAGAATCAAGTGGTAAATTTTTAACAACAGATTCTGTTAAACATCATTTACAAAATGGCGTAAAAAAAGTAATTATATCAGCTCCAACACATGACAATACACCTACATTTGTATATGGTGTAAATCATCTTAAATATGATAACCAAAAAGTTATTTCTAATGCATCATGTACAACAAATTGTATTGCTCCAATTTGTGCAATTTTAGAAAAACATTATGGCATTTTGAGTGCTACAATGACTACTATACATAGCTATACAAATGATCAAAATTTGCTTGATAATGCACATAAAACAGATAAAAGAAGATCTCGTGCAGCAGCAAATAATATAATACCAACAACAACTGGTGCAGCAATAGGCTTAAAAAAAGTATTACCAAATTTAGATGGAAAGATACACGGGCAAAGTTTGCGTGTGCCGGTATTAGATGTATCTATGGCAGATTTAAATTTTTATCTCAATAAAGCATCAAATATTGATGAAATACATTATGTGTTAGAATCTTATGCCAATTCAAGTATGAAAGATATTTTAACACTTGATACAAAATATCGTGTTAGTAGTGATTTTTTGGGTAGTTCTTATAGTAGCATTGTTGCAAAAGATTTAAGCATACAAGTCGGCAATATGATAAAAATTATGTCTTGGTATGACAATGAAAGTGGATATGCTAATAGAATCTTAGATATGGCAGAGTTTATTTGCAAATAAATATAAACTTAATAATATAAGTATGCAATGAAATCATATACATTTAATAACTAGAATTTTAAAAAACATAAAGGAGATAAAATATAAAGATATACAAATTATTGCATTAAAATATAAGGAATTTAAAACTAACAAACGAAACTAAAAAGCAAAAATAACCATCTTAACTCCTTTAATACTTTAAATAATCTTTTAAAATTTTTTGTATTTAAAATGTTGCAATATACAAAAAAAATTAATATTGTTTGTAATAACAATTTAATTAGAAATATATTTTATATGCTATTTTTGTTTTAACTTTTTGAAACCTATAATTAAATTTATATATAAATTTAAAACTTATAAAAGTAAAAATTAATCTTATTTTATGTTATAATACAATATAAATTTCAAATTAAAAATTGGAGATTATTTTGCAAGATTTTATGGAGTTTTTAAAAGTTTATCTTGATCCCTTAATATTTAGTATTTTAGGTTTTATGGCTTTGTTGGTTATTTTTTTTAGTATAGAGAGAATATTTTTTTTCTCAAGATTAACACTTGATAAATATACAGATGAGATGCAATTGGAAGAAGATGTAAGTAAAAATCTTACATTACTTTATATAATATATTCAAATGCACCTTATGTTGGGTTATTAGGTACCGTTGTAGGAATTATGATTGTATTTTATGATATGGGTGGTAGTGGCAATATAGATGTGAAAAGCATTACGCTTGGGCTTTCTATGGCACTTAAAGCTACTGCTTTAGGACTTGTTGTTGCTATACCAACATTGATGATTTATAATTCATTTTTGCGTGTTGCAGATAAAAAGGTTAATAAGTTTAAAATTATAAAAAATAACTTATAGGAGATTGCTTTGAAAATTAAAAGAGGTGATGGATTAAATATAGTTCCATTCATTGATATTATGCTTGTGTTACTTGCACTTGTTTTGTCAATATCAACTTTTGTTTCTCAAGGTAAAATAAAGGTTGATGTTCCTACTGCAAGTAATGTTGCACAAGAAAATCAAGATGAGGATAAGCCTATATATATTGTAGTTACAGAGGATAATAGCATATATATAGATGATGAGCAAATAAGTGAAGATAAATTAGAATCTTTTATTGCTGATATACCAAATGATAAGATGGTAAATTTTAAAGGAGATAAGAAATCAAGTCTTGATAGACTTGTTTTTGTAATTGACCAGCTCACAAAAAAAGGGCATAATCATGATAAGTTTAGAATTGATACGCAACGCGATTAAAAATCCTAGTTCTTATGGATTTACATTAGCATTTGTTGGTGCAGTGGGTATTTTTGCTTATAGCATATATGATAGTTCTAATATATGGAAAGAAAATGAAATTGGAGAAAATTTTGTAACAATACAACTTTCAGCATTTGCACCACCTAGCAAAGATAAAATATCAGATAGGATTCAAAAACCAAAACATATAAAAAAACCCATTCCAAAACATAAAGTAATACAAGCCCCACCACAACCTATTCCATCGGAATTACAAGCTATGGAAAAGCCACAAGAAGAAGTGGAGGAAGCAAAAAAAGATGAAGATATTAAAGAAGATGTGCAAGAGGCAAAAGAAGCTACAACAATACAATCAAATCCAGATGCATTTGCAGAAGAAAACATAAAAATATTGCGTTTTTCAGATGGCATAGATAATGAATTTTTAAAAGCTATACGACTTGCTTTGCAAAAAAGACTTGATTATCCACATTTAGCTAGGCAAAGAGGTTATGAGGGAGAAATTTTTGTAAAATTTTTACTTGATTCAAAGGGTAAAGTATCTAGGATTGAAATAGTTAGGGCATCAAAACACCATATATTAAATAAATCGGCTGTTAAAACCGTTAAAAAAGCTTGCAAGGATTTCCCAAAACCGGGTGAAATGACTTATATAGAAGTGCCAATAGTTTATACTTTAGAAAAAATGTAACTATTTATTATATTTGTTTGTTAATTAAATTGATATATTTTATTATATCATTTAGTTTTGCTACCTATAATATTATGATAATTATGTATTATATTAAATATTAATGTATCTACTTTGTAAATATAAATTCAATATTAACAATAAATCGTAATTATTTTATTAAAAAATAATACTATTTTTCTTTATTCTTGAATTTTCTATGCAACGAAATATTATTATATTAAATTAACTATTAAATACAATATTTTTCATTGAAGTTAGATATAATTATGATTTCTTAAGTTTTATAAAAAGGTTATATTATGGATATGAAATCATGGCAGGATAAGGCAAAAATTTTAGTAGAATCTCTTCCATATATACAACTTTTTCGTGGCAAAACGATAGTTATTAAGTATGGTGGTAGTGCTATGATTGATAATGATTTAAAAAAAAGTTTAATAAGAGATATAGCATTACTTCAATCTATAGGATTTAAGCCAATTATTGTGCATGGTGGTGGAAAAGATATTGATAAGTGGTTACAAAAAGTTGGGATTGATAGAGAATTTAAAAATGGACTAAGGGTTACAAATTTAGAAACTATGGAAATAGTTGAAATGGTTTTAAATAAGATTAGTAAAGATATAGTAGGTATGCTTGGTGAATTTGGGGTTATATCATGTGGGTTAAGCGGTAAAGATGGTGCATTGTTGCAAATAAGACCAAAAGATAAAGAAAATTTAGGTTTTGTTGGGGAGGTTGTAAAAGTAGATACTACATTGCTTGATTCTGTGTTGAAAAATGATTTTGTGCCTGTTATATGTCCAATTGGCATTAATAAAGGATATAAGAGTTATAATGTAAATGCAGATGATGCAGCATGTGCAATAGCAGAGGCTTTAAATGCGGAAAAATTAGTATTTTTAAGTGATATTTATGGTGTATATGAAGAATATGGTAATGAAGATACATTTTTTTCAGAACTAAGTATAAAGGAAGCATATAGGTTAATAGAGGAGGGAAAAGTTAGTGGTGGAATGATACCTAAATTACAAAGTTGTATCCATGCAATAGAAAATGGCGTTTCAAGAGTCCATATATTAGATGGTAGAATACAACATTGCTTACTTTTAGAATTTTTTACCAATAAAGGCATTGGCACTGCAATATTAGACAAATAGTATAAATAGTTTGTTGCTTATTATATTATTTAGTTTTCATTGAAGTATGCAAAATTATATTTATAAAAGAGTTTGCTATAATTTTATAAATTAAATAAAGGAAATATATGTATATTAATAATACAAAGAATAGAAGCAAAATGAATAAAGATTCAAAAATTTTTGTCGCTGGATATAGGGGGCTTGTTGGAAGCTCTATTGTAAATAGTTTGCAAGAACAAGGATTTCAAAACATTATATGTAAGGGTAGGGAAGAATTAAATTTACTCAATACAAAAGAAGTTGAATATTTCTTTAAATCTAATAACATAGAATTTGTTTTTTTAGCTGCTGCAAAAGTAGGTGGAATATTTGCAAATAATACATATAGAGCAGATTTTATATATGAGAATCTTACTATACAAAATAATATAATATTTAATTCATATAAATTTAATGTAAAGAAATTATTGTTTTTAGGTAGTTCTTGTATTTACCCAAAAAATGCTATGCAACCTATTAAAGAAGAGTATTTACTTACAAATGAATTAGAATATACAAATGAACCTTATGCAATAGCAAAAATAGCAGGTATAAAAATGTGTGAAAGTTTTAATTTGCAATATAACACAAATTTTATATCTATAATGCCAACAAACTTATATGGCAATAACGATAATTTTAATTTATTTAATTCTCATGTTTTACCTGCACTTGTAAGAAAATTTTATTTAGCAAAGTTACTTGCAGAAGATAAAAAAGAAATTGTATATAAAGATTTAATGCGAGATTGTGCAAAAAATGAAACAGAGTGTGAAAATATTTTAGAAAAATTTGCAATAAATAAGAATAGTGTAGGGATTTGGGGAAGTGGAAAGCCAAGAAGAGAATTTTTACATAGTCAAGATATGGCAGATGCTAGTATATATATAATGCAAAATATTGATTTTTGCGATATGATAGATTCTAAAGAAATTAGAAATACGCATATTAATGTGGGTTATGGAAGTGATATAAGTATTCATGAACTTGCTATGCTTATAAAAGACATAATAGGTTTTAATGGAGATATTACATTTGACTTAAATAAACCTGATGGAACTTTCCAAAAACTAATGGATTCAAGCAAATTAAATAAATTAGGGTTTATACCACGAATATCCCTAGAAGATGGAATCCTAAGCGTATATAAACACTATATTAATACCTATACAAATTAAATATGCGTAATATAGCCTTAAATTTTAGACCAAAAACACTTGATGATTTTGTAGGTCAAAAGCATCTATTAGATTCTAATGCACCATTAAGAATTATTTTAGATAAAAGTTTAATTGATTTATATATGCCAAATTTATTATTATTTGGACCACCGGGGAGTGGTAAAACAAGTCTTGCATATATAATAGCATCAACACATAATAGGACATTTTTAAGTTTCAATGCAACAAATTTTAAATTAGACACATTAAAAAAAGAGTTAATTACATATGAACATAATTTAATAAAACCTTTATTATTCATAGATGAAGTTCACAGATTAAATATAACTCAACAAGAATTTTTGTTGCCATTTTTAGAAAAAGGACAAATAGTATTTATTGGTGCAAGTACGGAAAATCCATTTTTTACATTAAGCCCAGCATTGAGAAGTAGAATGTTTTTGTTTGAATTTAAAGAACCCTGTAAGCATGATCTTGAAATTTTATATAATAGAGTAATAGAAAAATATCCACCAAAACACAATTTTAATCATATTAAAGAATGGATATTAGAAAATCATAGTAGAGATTGTAGGGCTTTTTTAAATACCATTGATATAGCTCTTGATATAGATTCTAAGCAGGAAGTTTCAATATCAACATTAGAATCTATTATGCAAAATTCACATGGTGTAAAATCCAAAAATACACATTATGATTATATATCAGCTCTTATTAAATCTATAAGGGGTAGCGATGAAAGTGCATCGATATATTACCTTGCATGTTTAATACAAGCTGGTGAAAATCCAGAGTTTATAGCAAGGAGACTTGTTGTTTTAGCAAGTGAAGATATTGGAAATGCAAATCCAAATGCACTAAATTTAAGTGTTAGCACAATGAATGCGGTATCAAAGATTGGTTACCCGGAAGCAAGAATTATACTATCACAATGCGTTATATATTTAGCGTGTTCCCCAAAAAGCAACACATCTTATGTTGCTATAAATGAAGCATTAAATGATACAAAGTTTAGTATTGATTCTGTGCCTGAATATTTGAAAACAAATGCTAAAAATTATAAATATCCACATGATTTTGGTGGTTTTGTGAGACAAATATACCATGAAGGTAAAAAATATGTGTCTTTTAAGGGCATAGGTTTTGAAAAGACTTTACAAGAATGGATTACTAAGATTAAAAATTTATAATTTATAACTAATATTTAACTTTTAATCTTTAATGATATTTTAAAAAACAAGTTGTATTTTAGCGGTATAAATTTTATTTAAGGATAAATATTTATAGTTTAAAACTAAAACTAAATTGTTAATACATAGATTCTAATGGACTTGTAGTTAAAGGTGGAGAAATTAAGGCGGAGTAAAATCTATGAGTGTTTCAAGTTAAAAGGGTGAAAATGGAGAACAAAGCAAAACAAATGAACAATCAAGATTGTAAAAACTTAGAATCTAACATTAGTCCTAAAGAAGTAAATCAAGAAAGCAAGAAACAAGAATCTAAGAACACAGAATCTCAAATAGATTCCAAAGGAACTACAATAAAGCTAGATTCTAATGATGATGAGATTATTTGGGAATTGAAACATAAAAAAACATTATATTTCTTTTGGTCTTGGTTTGCACGATATATACTTTTCTTTAGTGGGATATATTATATTATTATAACCACACAAAAATATTTAAGTAAAGATGATAATGGCTTATTGATTAGTGTCATCTTGTTATTTTGTTTAATATTGTGGTTTTTGGTAAGTCCATTATTGATATATAAGACGCTAAATGCAAGAAAGATTTTGATAAAAAATAATAACTTAATATTGCAAAAATACATTGGTAAAGATATTAATTTGCCATTAGGCGCTTTTTTTATACATATTACATTTCCTGCTGCGTCTGCTGGACTATTGACATGCGGTGATGTACAAATTATTGATTTTCACGGAAATTACATTTATCACCTACAGCTTATTGAAGATAATATAGAAAACCTTAATCAACTTTATGATATTCTAAATCCATACATCAATGATTTTTTATGTTCTTTAGATAAAGATAACTACCATAAAGCCTATAACATTCTGTTGCCCATAACCCAAGACTTTCACTCCAATCTTTATAAAAAGAAAAATAAGCAATTTAACCTTGATAAAATAGAAAAATTAAGAAAGGAAAAAGAAGATGGAAAATAATACACAAACTCAATCTCCTTATATCTCTTTGGAATTTTGTTTTTTCAGCAAGATTTTTCACAGATTCCAATTGCTCGTAAGGATTTAGGAAGCACAGGAACTTTTATTAATTATTCTATGGTTGTAGCAGGAACAAGCTCAAGTGAGTTATTAAGTAATTATATGGATTCACAAGGAGTTTCAAAAATAGTAAATACACTATATAGATACAAACTTACAGGAAATTTCGGTGTTTTTTCCTATCTTTTTAAAAAAGCAGAGGG
>JARIAP010000051.1 GCA_029257755.1 Helicobacter sp. | reverse complement strand
TCAATGCACATTATATAGATCCTACTTCACCGCTAAAAGCTGAAGCAGATGATAGTAGGACAAACTTTAGATATGCCCTATATGAACCCGGCACAGACTATCGCTTTGAGATTAGATATAGATTCTAAATTATGCGTAATAAATTAAAGCAATATATATTAAACACTAATTTAAATATTGTGTTAAATATAATATTTCTTTATTACTACTTATAAATTTTATAGCATACAATAGCATTTGATTGCTATATTTATAATTTATAATAGTGTAAAATATTCTGTGATTTTATATTTTGTCTTTTTAATTATAAATTATAATTTATAGATATTATTGTAATTGATTATTGTGGATAAACTTTATTTATATAGCTATATTTTAGCCATATAAGTTGATACATTTTATTTTATTTACAATTACTTTCCATAAGTAATTTTTGCATTATCACGCATCTTTTTAACTTTTTCTTTTATTACTTCTTCCATTTTTTGTTGTTTTAGTAATTCAATAAGTTGTCCTTTTACAGCTTCAAAAGTTTGTTTAGTTGGTTTATCAAGTTTTTTAAGGTATATTACATGATAACCATATCTAGTTTTTACCGGAGTTTTTGTATAATTTCCAGCAGTCATTTTTAACACTTCTGCTGAAAATTCTGGTGCAATTGTTGGATTATTTATAGGGAGTTTCATAAGTCCCCCATCACCTTTTGAAGATGGATCTATTGATAGTTTTTTTGCTAATTCCGCAAACTTGCTTTCTGTTTTTGTTTTTGGAACTTTACTTATTTCAGCAATTACATTTTTTGCTTCTTGCTCTGTTTTTACTAAAATATGTCTTAACTCTGCATTTTGAGTAATAAACATAGAATTGTTTTCATTATAAAATTTTTGTGCATCTGCAACACTAACATTTATTGTTTTTGATAAACTATCTACTTGTGTTTTTAGCCATAAACCAGATAGTGTTTGTAAATTAGCCATTTTATAATCTTCAGTTTTATCAAGTCCTTCTCTTTTGGCAGCATTAGCAGTAACAACACCATCAATCAATGTGTCTAACAATTGATTCTTTTGTTCTTCTGACAATGCATTATAGTTAAAATTTGGATTCTGTTGTTTTAAGGCGTTAAAAACAGAATCAGAAATTTCAATACCATCTACACTAACGATAGTTTTAGCACTTAATGATGTTATACATAAACTAGCAACCATTGCAACTTGTGCGAATTTTTTAAACATAATACCTTTCATTATTACTCCTAAATTACAGAAAATTCAAAAAATAAGATATAATTATATCGATTAATTGTAAATCGCCCTATAAATTGGGCTATGCTTTATATGCAGGGTTTTTAATGTTTTATACAAATACAAATATAAATATTCAATTTTTGCAATATTTTAAAAAAGCATTGCAAAGTTTATTCACTAAACAAATGTTAGTTTTAAGTATTTTGCCTTTTATATGTTCTTTATCTATTTGGATTATTTTTATTATTATAGGCATTAATAATTTTCATTTATTTATTTACCATTTTCCAAATATTTGGATTGAATATTCTTTGAAATCTGGTATTTTGCCCACAATTTCATATTATCTTCTTATGTTATTTGCAACAATTACTATGCTTCTTTATGGAACTATACTATATGGGGTTTGCATAATGATTATTAATTCTTTTATGTCTCCATTAATTGTATCTTTTATCCACAAGAATTATTTTTTACATGTTAAATTAAATTCACCTAGCTTTTTAGATTCTATGAAATATTCATTACTTCTTTTTATAAAGACATTTATAAAATTTACTATATTTTCATTTTTGTGTTTTTTGTTGTCTTTTATTGGCTTAGGATTTATTGGTTTGTTAATTGGAGTTTTTGTTTATTTTAACTTTTATTGTAAAAATATAAATCATGAGGTAGCACTTAATATAATGAATGAAAAAGAATATACAATATTTTTACAAAATAATAAAATTAGTTTATTTATAATAAATATATTTATATTTATACCCCTTTATATACCATTATTAAATTTATTTGCAACAACTTGGCAAATTATTATTCTAACTCATTTTATTATGTCGTGGTATGAAAAATATGCAAACACTTCAAAAGGTTTTATTGAAGAAACAGAAATTATAGAGTTAAAATCATAATTATGCGTCTTGATTCTTTTATATCAAAAAAATTTAGCAATATATCAAGGCAGAAAGCAGTAGAATTAATTAAAAACCACCAAGTTTTTGTTAATGATAATATTGTAAGTAAGGCATCTTTTGTTGTAAAAGAACATGATGATATTAGATTGAAAGATGAATTGTTTATAGAATCTAAGATTTTTTGTAGTAGAGCTGCTTTTAAATTACAGAGATTCTTGAATAATAATTATATTATAAAAGATACAAAACTATTTTTACAAAGTAATTATATTTATTATGATATAAAGTTTTTTTCATATTTACAATTATATATAGATATTTTTATAGAATCTAATCCCATAACAAATAAACATGTATTTGCTATAAAACAATCTTTATGTTCAATTATAAGAGATTCTGTAATTATTGATGTTGGTGCTAGTGCTGGTGGTTTTACTCAAATTTTACTAACACTTAATCCTAAATTAATAATAGCTCAAGATATAGGTAATTTGCAACTCAATCCTATGCTTAGGAGAAGTAAAAAAGTATTTTCAATAGAAAACCTTGATATTAGGGATTTTGTGAAAAATTATACTTTACATACAAATGAAATTGGCTTATATATATATAACAATATAGATAAAAATTTATCTAC
>JARIAP010000010.1 GCA_029257755.1 Helicobacter sp. | reverse complement strand
GTTCTTTTTCTTTATAATCTTTTATTTCATAAAGTTCTTGTTGTAGTTGTTGGTTTTCTTTTATTAGTTTTTCGTTTTGATTCTTTAAATTTGAATTATCAAGTTGTTTATCTTTAATTACTTTTTCGTAATTTTCTTTTTGAGATTGTAAGGCATTGTTATGTTGTGTTGCTTGAGATTCTAGCTTTGTTTCGTATTCATCTTTTTGAGATTCTAAATCTTTATTTATTTGCTCTAATTTTGCTTTTTCTGCTTGTAGGCTAGATTTATCATTGTTTAGGTTTGATATTACAATATCTTTAGATTCTAATGTTTTGTTTAATGTATCTTTATATTGTTTTAATGTATTTACATTTTCTTGTAAATGCTTTATATCTGTTTCTAATGTTGCTTTATTAGTCTTTAAACTTTGTATTTCTTTGTCTTTTTCTTGCAAAGTATTATTTTTAGATTCTAATTCTTGTTTCATAGAATCTACTATTTGTTTATATTGTGTTGCTTGAGATCCTAATTCTTTTTCATGATAACCTTTATTTATTAGTATATATGTTTCATTATCTATTTCTAATTTAACTTCTATTTTTTCATTACTCATTATTTATCCTTTCATTTATTTGATGCTATATTGTCAATACATTCCATTGTTCTTATATCCAAAGGTTGCATGTCTTTTATATCTTTTCTTTGTTTATGATCTGCCTTTATATATGTTAGTATTAGCAATACCTGCAAACTATTTTTATTTAATTTTTTATCTTTATATTCACTCTCTATATACCTATGCAAAATTTTAACTATCTTATCATCAAATAAAGAATCTAAATCTTTAACTAATAAGAATACTAATTTAAGTGTATCAACCCATTTTTCATTTATTTCAATATCATTATGCGATATACTAAATTTATCATTATTTAGTTTATCAAACTTTTCTTTTATTTCTTTTCTATTAATATATATTTTTATTGAATCTTTGCTAATATCACTTTCTGGATTTTTTTGTTCTTTTTCTTTATAATCTTTTATTTCATAAAGTTCTTGTTGTAGTTGTTGGTTTTCTTTTATTAGTTTTTCGTTTTGATTCTTTAAATTTGAATTATCAAGTTGTTTATCTTTATTATCTTTTTCAAGGTTTTCTATATTGCATTGCAATGTTTTTACTTGTTGATTTAGCATTTCAATATCTTGTGAAAGTTTTGATGTTGAATAATCTTGCTTTATTTGTTTTAAGTCTTTTTCAAGTTTTGATTTTATTTGCTCTAATTTTGCTTTTTCTGTTTGTAGGCTAGATTTATTTTGCTCTAATATCTTTACCTTGTCTTGTAAATGCTTTATATTTGTTTCTAATGTTGCTTTATTAGTCTTTAAGCTTTGTATTTCTTTGTCTTTGATTTGCTTAATATTATTAAGTTCATTATGCTTTGTTTCTTGAATTTCCATTAATATATTTTCATGCTCTCTTTTTATAGAATCTAATTCTTTAATATGATTTTGTTTAGCATTTTGCAATTCTTTTTCAATTTTTTCTCGTGTTTGTTTTAATGTTGCTTTTTCTGTTTGTAATAAAACCTTACTATTATTTAGACTTAATATCGTTGCGTCTCTTAATTCTAGCTCTTTATTTAATATTCTCTTATCTTTTTCTAACTTAGATATATTTTCACTTAAATGTCTTACATCTGTTTCTAATGTTGCTTTATTTATATTTAAACTTTCTATTTCTTTATTTTTTATTCGTTTTATTTCTTGTAACTCTTTTTCTAATATTGCTCTTTCTGTTTGTAGTGTAATTTTATCATTATTTAGATTGTTTATTGTTGCTTCTCTATCTTTTATGGCATTGCATAATGTTTCTTTGTGCTTTTCTAATTCCTGTATTATTGTATCTTTATCTTTTATTTCCTTTCGTAACCCATCTCTTTCTCTACCCAATATATCCATAATATACCCTTTAATAAGCTATTCTTTTATTATTTTATCTAAATTAGCACTTAGGCTAAAACTTATTAATCTTTCCTCACTTAATTTTTTTCGTTGTTCTTTTGTTGCTTTTACATAAGCTAGAATCTGTAATATTGATAGCTCTTGATATATTGTTTTGTCTCCATATTCTTTTACATATTCTTTTAAAACACTTATGTTTTTATTTTCAAATAGACTATTTAAGTCTTTTGTATATTCAATATTAATACACTTTAATAGATTTATAAAGTTTGTGCTTACAAACTCTGTTTGACTGCTTATCTTTATACCATCTATATTTTTAGATCGCTTTTGTATTAAATTGTTTTTAATATATATCATTAGTGATTCACTATCTATAGGGACACTATCTGTATATTCATTTTCTACTTGCTCTTTAGTGATTTGTAGGCTATTATTTAAGTCTTTATTATCATTAAAACTATCATTATTTTTTAATATTTTTGAAGTATCCATCTTTTTAATAGTTTCATTATTATATTTATATTTGAATTTCTCTTGAAATACTTTGCCAATCCTTTTGTAATAAAGTTTTCTATTTTTACATTTTTTTTGTTCTAACATTAATAATCTCCAATTTTATTCGCTACTCTTGATCTTTGTTATCTGTTTGTTGGTGATTTCCTGATTTTCGTGTTTCTTCTTCATTTTTTATTAAAT
>JARIAP010000008.1 GCA_029257755.1 Helicobacter sp. | reverse complement strand
GATAGTAAAGAGTATGGTGCATTATATGCAGATTATGAGTTGCGTTGTAATGATTTGTATTCAAAGATTATGTTTTTTGAACTTGAATTTGCTGATTTACCAATAGATATAATGAATAGCTTTATTGAAAAAAGTATCAATCATAAATTTTTTTTAAGCAATATAAAAGAAAACAAAAAATACAAATTAAGTCTTAATGAAGAACAAGTTATATTAAGTTTATCACCTGTTGGGGTTGATGCTTTTTCAAGATTGTTTGATGAAAGTTTAGCTAATATGCGTTTTGATGGTGTTTTAGATTCAAATGAGATTGGTGAAGAAGAAATATTAGGATTATTGCATGTTGCTAAAAGAAAAGTTAGAAAATTAGCACAAAGACATTTTACTAAAGGTTTAAAACAAAACTCACATTTATTAACATACATTTTAAATATGGTTAGAAAAAATGTTTCTATAATACAAAAACTTCGTGGCTATGAAAAACCAGAATCTTTTCGCCATATAAGCAATCAAACTACACAAGAAAGCGTTGATAGTATGATTTCATGTGTAAATAATAATATGCATCTTGTTCATGGATATTATCATGTAAAAGGGCAATTAATAAAGCATAAACTTAAAGATTATGATAGATATGCTCCACTTGGTTTATCAAAGAAGGGAGTAGAAATGAGTTTTCAAGATTCTTTATATGATACATTGCAATCTTTTTATAATTTTAGCCCTAGATTCTATGAAATAGCATATAAAGCTATAAATGAAGGTTGGATAGATTCACATCCAAAACCAGCAAAAAGGGGTGGGGCTTTTAGCCATGGTAGCACTCCAAGCTCACATCCATACATTATGTTAAATTTTACAGGCAATAGACGCGATGCTTTTACAATTGCACATGAATTAGGACATGCAATTCATCAAGAATTAAGTAAAACTCAAGGAACATTAAATCATGATACACCGCTTACAACCGCAGAGACTGCTTCTGTATTTGCTGAGATGCTTTTATTTGATAGCCTTAAAACTACATTAAAAAATAAAGAACTACTTGATATTTATGCGGGGAAAATAGAGGATATTTTTTCTACTTTATTTAGACAAATTGTAATGACAAATTTTGAAAGAGCTATACATGATATACAGGGTGAGATTAGCTCTCAAGAATTTGATAGAATCTGGCTTGAAGAAAATCAAAAAATGTTTGGTGATAGTGTAAAATTAACTAAAAATTATGCTTGTTGGTGGAGTTATATACCGCATTTTATACATTCCCCATTTTATTGTTATGCGTATTCTTATGGGCAACTTTTGGTATTAGCTCTTTTTGGACTTTATAAACAAAGTGATAATAAAGAAGAATTTGTTAAAACTTATATAGAATTTTTAAGTGCTGGTGGTAGTCAAAGCCCTAGAGATTTAGTGTTAAAATTTGGCTTTGATATAAACAAAAGTGAATTTTGGGAAGTAGGTATAAATGAGGTTAGAAATCTTTTGAAAGAATTTGAAGTATTGCTTAATAAAGCAGATTTATAAAATTATTAGGTAGGTATTATGCTTGTTGTTTTTGATTTTGATTCCACGCTTATGGATGGTGAAAGCATTGATTTGCTTGCAAAAAGATATAGAGTTGAATCCGCTGTTGCATACATTACAAGAGAAGCAATGGAAGGAAAATTAGATTTTTTTGAGAGTCTTATAAAAAGGGTGGCATTTCTAAAAGATATGCCACTTAATTTAGTAGAAGAAAGTATTAAAAAAGATTTTAATCTTATGAATGGATCTATTGAATGTGTTAAAGAATTGCGTAAAAGAGGACATATTGTAGTATGTTTTAGCGGTGGCTTTAGAATCATTACAGAATATTTTAAAGATATATTAGGATTACATGCTACATTTAGCAATATATTACATCATAAAGATTCTAAACTTACAGGACAAGTAGGAGGTGAAATGATGTTTGCAGACTCTAAAGGAAATATGTTGCAAAATTTACAAAGAATTTTAAACATTGATTCTAGTAAATGCGTAGTTGTTGGTGATGGTGCAAATGATTTATCTATGTTTGCTTATGCTGATACAAAGATAGCATTTTGTGCAAAAGAGATTCTAAAGAGAAGTGCTACGCATTGTGTTGATAACAAAGATTTACGAGATATATTAAATATTGTTCCGTAGTGTTTATAAAATTATTTAATTTATTGTTATAATTATAAATTTTACATTGAATAACTTTATATATAGCTAATATTGATATTAATATCTTAGCTTAATTTTTTTATTGTTATAAATATTGATTAACGATAAAATTATGTAAAATAGGTGTGAAATATAAATCTAATATTTCTAAACTAAAGATTGTATTTTAGCTATTTCTATATTATTTTTTAATTTTAAAACTACCATAGAGTGAGACTTTAAACCTTTAGATTCTAAAGATTTTAGAAAAGGTATATTTAAAGATTTGATTACATAATCTATTTTTTATTTACTACAAAGATACTATAATTATATAATGTATCTATGCAATAAAAGCTTACTTTTACATTAAATAACTCTTGCTAATTGATAATTAGATTTATTAAATAAAGAGTATTTTTGTTAAAGCTAAATTATTTTAACATGGCTTCAACCGTTTCTGATAATTCTCTTGCTTTATTAGAATCTATATTTAATACTTGAGCCCCACCTCTTAGTGCATTATCATAGGTGTCTTTATCCATACTTACAAGCACATAAAGCATTTGAGGATTTGATTTTTTATCTATCCACCTAACAACCATTTCTGTTTTTTGTAAATTTTGCTCTACTTTTTGTTTTGCTGCTTGTAGGCTATTTTCTGAAATTTTTAATCCATCACTTTGTGCCATATCTTTAATTGCCTGTTCTACTTTAGCACTAATGCTTTGTGCTATTTGAATCCTTGCTTGCATTGTAGCTTGATTTGTAGCATAGTTTAAATTTCCATCTAAAATTTTTGATGAACCAACGGCAACAATAGTTTGTTTAGCATAATCTTTAGCTGCTTGCACACTATTTATCCATGCTGGTTCATCACTATTACCTGTTAAATTTTGATTTTTATCACCACCACAAGATACTAAAAATGCAGATAAAGCACACACACAAAAACCTTTTATAACAAATGATGTAAAACTATTTTTCATAATTTAACTCCTAAATATTAAAATTAATATTATTTTACAATAAAATGATAAAATATTAAATATATTTTTATTTTTATTTTGATAAATTAATACAAATATTTTAGGATATATTTATGAATAAACACACTTTACTTATAAAATGTGAAGATACAAAGGGACTTGTTTTTAAGGTTAGTTCTATACTTTTACTTCATAATCTAAACAT
>JARIAP010000180.1 GCA_029257755.1 Helicobacter sp. | reverse complement strand
ATCCCGGGCGAACAAGCAGTGTTTGATTGCCTTCAAAAAAATGTATTTGTCTATCTACTAAATAATCTTGCAAACTAATTGAATGTAGAGTTGTATAAAGTATTTCTTGTTTTTCCTTATGCTTGTTTAATAAAGCTTTATAATATGATGTTAATTCTATATCTGCATTTTCTTTTATATAACCTTGCATAATAGTTCTTTTTTGTATAGTGAAATCAAATATTGTAAGCAAATCTAATATTTCTTGTGGAAATATAAATTTAGCTAAGTATTCATGTAAATATATATCTTTTATATCATCTCTATTGCAAAAATCAAAGAAAAATTTTACTATCTGCATAAATTGAAAAATATCATATAAACATAAATAACCATTTTTTGAGAGTATAATTAATTCCTTGTTTAATATACATACTTTTGGTAATTCTAATGAATCTATAACGATTGAATCTAGAGATTGTATTAAATATTGTAGTTTATGTAAAGATGGTATATGTAGCATATGAGATAATAAATCATTACTTATAACAATATTATTGTCATTGTTTTTTGTATAAAAGGAATCTTGATTTTTATCAATTTGCCTTTTAAAATAATTACTAAATTTTTGAAGAAACTCTTTCAAACCAAGCTTTGTTATTGTATTATATATATCTGTTTGTAATTGATCATTATTTGATAAACTATATATAGTTTTTCTTGTAAAACTCTTTGCGTTGTGTGTTTTATATTTTTTCTTAGCCATTTTTTCTCTAAATTAATCATTTATTATTTCAGAATCATGTGTAACAGCATGTTGATTGCAATCTGTTATAGGTATATTAATACTTTTTAAATTATCTTTTCCAACAAATGAAAATAAATCAGGAAAATATATAAAAGTAGTCCTATGCACATGAATTTTACTATTATTATACATGCAAACAAGAGTTTCATTGTTCTTAAATGCACTTTGAAATTCAGCTACTTTTGCACGAAAAACACTTTGCTTACAAGCATGAAATGCAACAGAAACACTACAAGAAACAAATATAAATATAAGGGAATATTTTATACTATTTTTTCCATATTCCCATTGTTTCAAAACAGAATAAAAAATAGCTATTGAAATAAAAGCACTTCCTATAATAACAACAAAATCCATTGTATTTTGCACAAAAACCCTTTATATAAACCTACAATTATTATAGCGTTAAATATAAAATAAACATAATGACAACATGTTTTATAATTGAATAACAAAATTATATTTATTTGACATTTTAGTAATTATATCTAAATATATATTGTAATTTAATAACGGCTTATTATTAAATAAGATTCTAATCTCAATTAAATAAACATCATATATTAAATATTATGAATTATTTATTGAATTTTAATGTATCATTACAAATAAATAAGGATACAAATGCTTTTAGAATTAAAAAATATTTCACATTATTATACATATAACAATATATTTAAAACAACAAAAAAACAGATTCTAAAAAATATAAACTTTACTATAGATAGTAGTCAAAATATAGCATTAATTGGACCTAGTGGTTGTGGAAAAAGTACATTAGCAAAAATAATAGTGCAATTACAAACACCAAAATCTGGAGAAATTTTTCTAAATAATAAAAAAATTCAACTAAAAACACTCACACAAAAAAGAGAATTTTACAAACAAGTTCAAATATTATTTCAAGATCCAATTAGCTCTCTTAACCCTAAAATAAATATATTACAAAACCTACAAGAACCATTGATTAATTTATTATCAATAAAAGACAAACAAGAGCAATTGAAAAAAATTATTCCTATTTTTACTTCATTGAATCTACAAAAGCAAATTTTATATTATTATCCATCAATGCTATCTGGAGGACAAGCACAAAGAGTTTGTATATCTCGTATGCTTTTAATACAACCAAAGTTAATAATATTAGATGAAACTACATCAGGACTTGATTATATTTTGCAAGATAAAGTAATGAACTTATTTTTATCATTGCAAAAAGAACATTCAAGCTCATTTTTATTTATTACACATGATATTTCATTAGCAAAAAAATTTTGCCAAAATATAATGCTAATGCAAAATGGGGAAATAATAGAAATAATATCAAATAATCAAAAATTTAAATCATTACTAGGGCAAGAATTATTAAATAGTTATGAATCTATTTTATAATATATTAAGTTAAACTAACTATACAAAATATTGAATTACTAATTTGATTTACTTAAATAAGTTACATAGTTATAAAGTCAATAAAAATGCTTCAAGGGCTTCTAATTCTTCTTCATTAAGTTTAAGTGGCTGTATTAAATGCGTTTTTTTGTGGTATCAAATCATTATTTTGCTTTATATTTTGTTCTGGAAAACCTGCATTATACATATTTAGCACTCCTCGTAAATTAGGGAAAATTCCATTGTGCATATAAGGAAAACTCGTTGATACTGCTATAAGCGAAGGTGTTTTAAAAGCCCCTAAATCTTTTTTATCTTTTGTAATATTATATCTTCCTAAATCTTGTAATTCTCTACCATAAAAACTTAATCCTATGTTATGAAATTTACCATCGCTAAGAGCTACACCATAATGGCAATTCATACATCTTCCTTTAGTGCGGAATATATGTAAGCCATATATCTCTTTGTTGTTTAATATTTTATAATTACCTTTTAAAAATTCATTAAATCTAGTGTATTGTGGAACTAAACTTCTTTCATAACTTGCAATAGCCTTTGCTATATTTTCTTTTTTTATAATACTCTTTGCATAATTTTTATAGTTAAATGGCAAAATATCATTATGCAATAATATATCTATATTTTCACCTCTTATATCTGCACGAATAAGCATTGATAATAAATATTTATCTATATTTTGCATATTTAATTTATGTGCTTTAGAATCTTTTATCTTATTTAAATAAAAATTATAAATGCCTTGTTTATGCTTAGTATCTCCAAATGCAAATATAAAGAGTGGATAATACATAGTAGTATTAATAATAAATTCTTGCATATCATCAAGATTATGTGCCATTTCTATTGGATTAACTATTGGCATTAATGCTTGAGATTCTAAGCTATCTGCCCTACCATCCCAAAACAATTTATTAAAAAATCCACTCATCATAATGTTTGGTGAATTTCTTTTACCTCTCTGTCTATTATGACCAAAACTAGTTTTAATTCCATCACCAAATGCTAGTTCTTTATTATGGCAACTTGCACAAGCAATTTGACTAGACTTAGATAAGTTTGCTTCATTAAAAAGCCTTTTCCCTAAAAAACTTTTTTCCTCTGTATATGGATTTTCATTTGTATATGGTGCTATGTTTGGCAATGGCTGCATCTCATCATAATAAACACCTTCATCAATATTTGGCTTATCCCATTCACTTATACTTTTAGCATATTTTTCTCTATATTCTTTGTATTTATCGTATTTATCAACACAAGTAACATTATTTTCATCTACAAGAATATTAAAGGCATATATATTAAACAAACAAAATAAAAAAGTAAAACATATTATTATAAAATATTTATTTCTCATTGATCACCTTATTACACTAAAACCATAATTTAATATAAAAGCTTAGAGGCTTATATCATTTTACATATATTTTACATTGAGTTGTATAAATTTTACATATTTTTTTTAAACTTGTGTATTAATAACCATATAATAAGGATTATAATGAAAAAAGACTTGTTTTCATTTGTAATGTTTTGGGTTGTCCGCTTATCAATGGTAAGTACAATCACAATATTTATCATATTAATTAGCTTTATATTCATAAAAGGTATAGCATATATTACCCCAAATCTTTTTGCATGGGAATATAATAGTGAAAATGTATCTATGATGCCAGCAATTATAAATACAATAAATATTATACTTTTTTCTCTAACTATTGCAATGCCACTAGGAATATTTGGTGCTGTATTTCTAACAGAATATAGTAATTCAAAGAGTAAATTAATTATACTTATTACTATGGCTTCAGAAACACTTGTTGGTATTCCATCTATTGTTTATGGTTTATTTGGATATCTAGCTTTTGTTTTATTTTTTAAAATGAATTTTAGCTTTTTAGCAGGTGCTTTAACATTAAGCATAATGATATTACCTGTTATATTAAGGAGTTCTCAAGAAGCATTAAAATCTGTGCCTATATCATATCGTGAAGCAAGTTTTGCACTTGGTGCAGGTAAATTAAGAACAATATTTGCGGTTATTTTACCAGCTGCAACTCCCGGAATCTTAGCAGGTGTAATTTTAAGTATTGGTAAAATTGTTGGTGAAAGTGCTGCTTTACTTTATACATTTGGAACATTTGCGCAAATTTCTGGATTATTTGATTCTGGTAGGACACTTAGCGTCCATATGTATGCAATATCAAGCGAAGGATTCCATATAAATGAAGCTTATAGCACAGCTATGATATTAATCATAATAGTATTGTTAATAAATATACTATCAAACTACATTGCAAAAACTTTAACAAAAGGATAATAATGGATAAAAAAATATGTTTTAATATAAAAGACATGAATTTATACTATGGAAATTTTCATGCTTTAAAAAATATTAATATGCAGATTCTAAAAGGTAAAGTAACTGC
>JARIAP010000147.1 GCA_029257755.1 Helicobacter sp. | reverse complement strand
AGATATTTTAGCTATTACGCTTAATCGTTGGGGTCATTGTTATGCTTACAATTTTAATTCTCTTTATGATAATGAAAAAGAAAGTAAAAAGATAATTAAACAAGCAAGAAAGGTGTTTGGTAATATAGCAATAGCAAACTCTGATGCTGATTGGAGTGCTTATGCAAATACTGCTATAGAACAAGCATACAGAGCGATAAGAGATTTAAAGATATAAAATAATTTATAATATGTTTATGCGATATAGATAAAATATTTTTTGTATAATCTTTTATTGTATACGCCCAAATAATATTTTTTGTTGTTTGGTTTAAATATATTTATATGATTTTTAGATCTTTCTCCTTGTTTAACTTAACTAGTCTATCGTTTCATGATATATGTATAGAGCAGAAAAATCATAGAATCCTTAAAAAATACTCAAGAAAAATACAGATAATATATTAAATCAAAAGGATACTAAAATGAAAAAAATTATTACTTATTTTATAGTTGTAATATTTGCATTTAGTAGTATGTATGGAATTGTGTGTAATACTAACGAAAAATCTTCAATACTGCAAAAGTGACAAGAAGATTGGGGAAATTATGAGTGGGGAGAGGATCTGCAAGTTAATCAATACTATATTGTGGAAACAAACGGAGCTTTTACAGATATGCTTAGGGCTTGTGATATGGTGGGATTGAAGCAATGCTACATATACTTAGAAAAGAAAAGCTAACACAACTACAAGAAGCGGAGGGAAGCTATCTTGATATTGTGTTGCAGGAGGATATAAATACTCTAGCTGTGAAGTTTTTACTTGATAATGAGATTATATTGTTTGAGGATTTAAATCCAATAGATTATAAGCACCTCGCCACCCAAAAACTTTAAGAATCTAAAGCTAAGGGAGATCTTAGGGCAGTAGAAAACTATGAAAAAATTATAAAACTTTTGCAAGAGAATGAGGCAAAATAGATAAATGAGTGCAATACCAAAATTACAATACACTAACGCAGAATCTATCTTTGAAGTTTTGTATATTTAAATAATTTTAAAAATATTTATAACATAAATTATATATTTTTGTGTTGTATTATGATTAAGTGTTTATTTTATTAGATTCTTTAACATATAAAAATTTATCGAATTATCTTTAATAACCTTTAATTTTAGCTAACAATATAATAAATAATAATATATTGTTTTTTATGTTTTTACATAAAATTGCTTAATATAAAAATATTTTATATTGCTATATGCTTCCATTTGCATTGTGGCAATATTTCATTAATTTTATTTTGAACATTTTCATCAATAAACATATTGCTTTCAAAAATAAATGTTTTACCGCTAATACCATCTTTTAGTCCAATTCCAAAACGAATATATCCTTTGCTTGTTTTAGCAATATTTGCTATTTTATTTATTTGTTCTTGCGTAATTAAGTTATCTACCAATACACATAAACAAGAGTTTCTTATATCCATATCTGGTATCAAATTGAGTGGTTCTATGCCATTTGCACTATCAAGTATAGAATCTCCATATACAGCTTCTTCATAGTCCCGCATTTTAGATTCCATATTTATAGATGATTTTAAATTGTCTTTACTGCAATTTTTATAATCTTTTGAGGTATTTTTTGTATTACTATCTCTTTTTATTTTTATCTTAATATCTTTGCATGATTGTAATGTATGTATCTCAAAAACCTTTATTTCTACTTTATAATTTGTTTCTTCATTGCCATCTTCATTTTCATTAATAAATTCTTCTTTTTCAAGTTTCCCTAAGATTCCTATTGGCTCATTTAAATTAATTGTATCTAGTATATTTAGTTGTGCTTCAAATAAGGTTAGTTGTTGCTTACCACTAAAATCCATAATTTTTGCTGTCCCATATATTCTGTTGTTTTTACTCATCTTTCTTTGTAAATCTTCAATTTTCCCTATTATTAATATATTAGTCCCATCTACTATGTTTTCTAATTCTGCAATTTTTACAACATGTTTTATAGAATCTATTTCTTTTTTAAATTCATCAAGTGGATGCCCACTTATATATATTCCCATACTTTCATATTCATATTCAAGCAATATATTTTTTTCTAATTCTTGTAAATGTGGTATCTCCATAGCTGAACATAAAGATTCTGTGCCAAATAAACTAAATGTGCCACTTCTCTCTCTTGACATTCTACGACCCAAATCACATATATAATCAATACTATTAAGCATACTTGCACGAGTGTATCCTAAACCATCAAGACTACCACTTTTTATCAGTGGCTCTAATGATTTTTTTGATAGTCTTTTAAAATCTGTTTTTGTAATAAAATCTTCTAAGCTATTAAATTTTCCATGTTTATTTCTATCATTGATTATACTTTTTAGTGCATATTCTCCAGCACCTTTTATTGCGTTTAGCCCAAATACAATTTTTTTAACCCCATTTTCATCAATTATTACAGAAAAATTTGTTTGTGAAGTATTAACATGTGGTGGCAATATCTCAATTCCCATAGCTTTAGCTTCATCTATATATGTTGCTACAGAATCTACTTTATGACTCTCACTTGTTAGCATTGCAGCCATAAACTCATGCTCAAAATATGTTTTAAGATATGCAGTTTGGAAAGTTAATATTCCATAAGCAGCAGAATGGGATTTATTAAATCCATATTCTGCAAATTTTGCAATTTGATCAAATAATTCTTCTGATTTATGTCTATCAAATCCATTTTTTTGTGCCCCATCTGCAAATTTTAGTTTATTTTGCTCCATTATTTGTGCATCTTTTTTACCCATAGCTCTACGAACTAAATCTGCTTCACCTAGCGAAAAGCCACCAATAATTTGCACTATTTGCATAACTTGTTCTTGATATACAATAACACCATAGGTATTTTTAAGTATTGGTTCTAATTCTTTAAAAGTATATGAAACAGCTCTTCTACCATGTTTCCTATCTATATATTCATCACTCATTCCACTTTCCATTGGTCCGGGTCTAAAAAGGGCTAAAAGGGCTATTGCATCATCAATTCCACTTGGTTGTAACCTTCTATTAAATTCTTGCATACCATTAGATTCTAATTGAAATATACCAAGAGTATTACCACTTCTTAATGTCCTATATACTTTTTCATCATTAACATCAAGTAATGATAG
>JARIAP010000140.1 GCA_029257755.1 Helicobacter sp. | reverse complement strand
ATACTTGATTGCATATCATATCCAATTGCTTTTAAGAATGTGTTACTCATAGCACCACCAATTATAATTTTATCTACAGAATCAAGCACTCTTTGTAATAAGCTAAGTTTTGAGCTAACCTTACTACCACCTACTATAAGCAACAATGGTCTCAATGGGTTTTTTATAACTTTTGCAAATGAATCGATTTCTTTTTTAAGTAAAATTCCAGCTACTTTATGTTTTACAAATTTTGCTATGCCATGTGTGCTTGCGTGTGCCCTATGACTAGTTCCAAAGGCATCATTTACATATACATCACATAGACTTGCTAAGTTTTTGCTTAATTCAATATCATTATTTATTTCACCATCATAGAATCTAATATTTTCTAATAATATAATTTGGTGATTATTAGTTTCTTGTTCTTTCTTTGCAGATTCTATTGTATCTGCTAGAAAAACATTTTTATTTAATATTCTCTCAAGTCTTTTAACTACATGTTTTAATGAAAAATCATTGCTTCTAGTTTTTGGTCTTCCTAAGTGACTAACTAAAATTATATTTTTTGCTTCATTATCAATACAATAATTAATAGTTGGTAAAGCTTCTCTCATTCTAGTATCATCACTAATGTTAAAATCATTATCCATTGGGACATTAAAATCAACTCGTATTAAGACTCTTTTGTTCTTTATATCTATATCTCTTATGCTTTTTGCTTCTTGCATAAGAGATATACTTGTAGTTTTTGACATAATTTACTCCTCAACTAACATGTAATTTTAGTTGCTAAAATTTTAGCATAAGCAATTTAACTACATTTATTTAAAAAGTAAAATATAATATTTATTATCAAAATATGACTAAAATATGTAAAATTTTAGTATATTCATTGTTTAGAAATTAATGTTATAAAAGTTGATTATTTAACTTTTATTTTAGCAATTTCATCTTTAAGTGCTTTACCCGGTTTAAATTTTGGCACCATTTTATCTGATGTTTTATATGTTCTATCAGTTCCTGGCACTTTACCTTCTTTACCTTTTTGTATAGAATTTTCAAATTTACCAAAACCAATCAATTCAACAGAATCATTGTTTTTTAAAGCCTTAGAGATTGATGCAACAACAGAATCAAGTGCTTTTTCCGCATCTTTCATCGAAGTATATTCACCAATTTCTTTAATTGTTTTTACAAAATCACCTTTTTTCATAAAAAATCTCCTATTAAAATAAAGCTAGTATATTATGCCTTATTTAGAAAACTAAAAAGACATGTAAGCATTTTATTTTATTTTTTTGTGAAAATCAAGTATTTTTATATTTAAATTACAAAAAATTAAGAGTTTTTGATACAATTTTAACTATTAAGTTAAAAAAATATTATAAAGAGGATTAATGAGTATAAAATTAGCTATTAATGGAACTGGGCGAATTGGTCTTTGTGCTGCAAGGATTATAGGACAACGAGATGATATTGAACTAGTTGCTATGAATACAACAGCTGATATAGACACATTGTTGCATTTGCTACGCTATGATTCTATACATAGATATTATGATGCAGAAAAAATTGATAATTTTACATTGAGAGTAGGTAAAAGTAGGGAAGTTAAAATATTAAGCAATAGAGATCCTTTAATGCTTGATTTTGGAGAAGCAATTTGTGTTCTTGAATGCACGGGTAAGTTTAATTCTTTGGAAAAAGCACAAAAGCATGTTAAGGGCAATGTTAAAAAAGTTATTATATCTGCACCAGCTGATAATACTCCAACATTTGTTTATGGTGTAAATCATATGGCTTATAATGGGGAAAATGTTATTTCTAATGCATCTTGCACTACAAATTGCCTTGCACCAATTGTAAAGATTCTTGATGAAGAGTTTGGTATTGAAAATGGTTTAATGACTACTATACACAGCTATACAAATGATCAAAATCTACTTGATGTTAAACATAAAGATTTGCGTAGAGCTCGTGCGGCATGTATTAATATGATACCAACAAGTACGGGTGCAGCAAAAGCTATAGGACTTGTATTGCCAAATCTTTTAGGTAAATTAAATGGTATTTCAGTTCGCGTTCCAACACCAGATGTAAGTTTAGTTGATTTAAGTGTAAATCTTAAAAGAAGTGTAAGCAAAGATTCTATAAATAATATTTTTTATAAAGCTCAAGATAATAGTATGAATGGTATTATAATAGTTGATGATGATAATAGGGTATCAAGTGATTTTATAGGTTCAAGTGCAAGTGCAATAATTATACCAGACAAAAGCATTGCAATAGATAAAAGTGCAAAGATTATTGCTTGGTATGACAATGAAATGGGCTACACAAATAGACTTATTGATATGAGTATTCATATATGTAGTTAATTTGTGATATTGTGTTAATATAAAGATTATAATTTATTAAGGATTATTTAATGGTTATTTCTATTTTATGCGGTGGCAATGGAACTCGTCTATGGCCTATATCTCGTAGTTTAATGCCAAAGCAATTTGCTAAAATAATAGGTAATGATTCTTTATTCCAATTAACTTTAAAAAGAAATATGAATCTAATGAAAAATAATGATAAATTTCATATAATTACTAATGATAAGTATTATTTCTTAGCATTAGATATTGCAAATAATATCAATATACATATTGATTCATTTATTTTAGAATCTTTATGTAAAAATACAGCGGCAGCTCTAACAATAGATGCTATCTTAACTTATAAACAAAATCCAAATGAGGTAATTTTAGTTTTACCTAGCGATCATATAATAAATGATTATGAAAAATATAAAGAATGTGTTAATAATGCTTATAAAATAGCAAGAGATGGATATATTGTAACCTTTGGGATTACCCCTACAACTCCACATACAGGTTATGGATATATACAATCAGAATCTACAAGTAATAAATATTTAATGAATGTTATTTCATTTCATGAAAAGCCAGATAAAAAAACTGCTAAAGAGTATTTATCAAGTGGTAGGTTTTATTGGAATAGTGGTATGTTTTGTTATAAAGCTAAAGTATTGCTTGATGAAATAAAAAAATATGAACCAGATATATATAAATCATGTTTAGAACTTGTAGAATATTCACTTAAAAATGCTAACAATAATTCTAGTTTTTTACGGCTTGATAAAAGTTTTAGTGAAAAAATACCAGATAAAAGTATTGATTACGCAGTCATGGAAAAAACGCAAAAACTCGCAATGATTAAAGCCGATTTTCAATGGAATGATGTTGGGAGTTTTGATTCTCTATGTGATGAGTTACCAAAGGATTCTAATAATAATATCACAAATTCAAACAATATTTTATTGCAATCAAATAATAATTTAATTATGTCAGATAAAATGGTTGCTACAATAGGAATTGATGATTGTATTATAATTGATACATTCGATGCTTTACTTATAGTAAAAAAGGGACAAACTCAAAATGTTAAAGAGATAGTATCAATTCTAAATAAAAATAATAGCAAATTAACAGAGATACACAACAAAGCATTTAGACCATGGGGAAATTATACAACTTTGCAAGAAAATAGTAACTATAAATTAAAAAGTATTGTAGTTAAACCAAAACATAGGTTAAGCTTACAAAAACATTACCATAGAAATGAACATTGGATTGTTGTTAGTGGAAGTGCTATAGTTCAAATCGGAAATAAAGAAGTATTTTTGGGACCAAATGAATCTACATATATACCAATGGGTGAGTCTCATAGATTAACAAATCCGGGAAAAATAGATTTAGTAATGATAGAAGTGCAAGTTGGTGATTATTTAGAAGAAGATGATATAGTAAGATTAGATGATGATTATTCTCGTAATTAAATATAATTTTAGATTTAAACTATATTATTTCACAATATAAAATAATTAATGATTATAGTTCAAGCATAATTTTTTCTTTGTTTTTAAAAATGGCAACATTATTAAATCCAATATCTTTTATTATTTTTACACATGTTTCATAACCAAATCCTATTTGTTCTACACTATGTGCATCACTTCCTAATGTAATATCAAGTCCAATTTCTTTAGCTTTTTTTAAAATATCAATTGTTGGATATTGTTCTTTTATATGTTTTCTTAATCCTGCTGCATTAACTTCTAATACAATATTATTTTCATGTAAAATTTGCAATGTAGATTCCATTTTTTTGTTAAGTTCTTTTGGCATTACGCTCCCAAATATTTTTGGTAAATCAAAATGCCCAACAATTTGAAAATACTTAGTTTTTGCCATACTTTGTATAGAATCAAAGTAAATATCCCATGTTTTAAATACCCCATATTTTTCCCAACCACTAATTGATTCTGGATTATCAAACCCCCAATTTCCTATAAAATGAACAGAGCCTATTAGATAATCTACTTCTGCATTTAATACGCTAGATTCAATTAGATTTTCATAATCAAGTATATAATCAACTTCTAATCCTTTTAGAATCTTTGTTTTATAGCCTCTCTCTTTTGCATATTCTTCTAAATCATTTAATTGTTGTAAATAATGATACATAGTGCGTAAATCCATTCTATATTTTTCATCAAATTTCATTGGTGCATGGCATGAAAACCCAAATATATCAATGTTAATTTTATTTGCCTTTTCTACATACTCTTGCATTGTTCCTGTTGCATGATTGCAATATATTGTATGATTATGTAAATCAACTCTCATATAACCACCTATTAATCTCTTGCTTTTATATTATATTTTTTTATATGTGTTATACATTTGTTTATAAATGACTTTATGTATTCTGTATCTTTTTCATTTGATATTTCTAATTCTGGATTAAACTCACTAACTTCAAATGCAATAATTTTATTATTAAAAGTTTCTATTATAGATAAAACAAATTCATCTAATTCTTTATTATTAAGTCCATTTATTTCATTGCAACCTGTGCTTTTAAAATCATCACAATCAAGCACATCTACATCTACACTAATATAAATATTTTGTATATTTTTAAATCTTGTTTGCATTGCTTTTATACAGCTATCAATATTATTTTTTATTTCATCTATACTTAAAACTAACATTTTATTTTCATTAATTATATCTTGTTCTGCACTCTCAAGACTTCTAATTCCACAATAAATTATATTCTTTGGATTAACCTTTACTTTAGAAATATTGCATATTTTATTCCAATATTCATTATGAAATGTATTTAATTCATTTTTATTTTTTTCTTTATGTCCTATTATTGCTGCTAGTGGCATACCATGTAAATTTCCGCTAAATGTGCTAAATGGGGTATGTATATCTGCATGTGCATCAATCCATATAATACCAATTTCTTCATTTTTAGATGAAATAGCATTTTGAATGCCTTGCACACATGCTAATGCACTTGAATGATCACCACTAATAATAAATGGAAAATTATTATTAGTTATTATTTCACTTGCTTTTATTGATACATTATTAATAAAAAAATTATATAAAATATCAATATATTTTGCTGGATTATCTTTTGTAGCTTTTACTATATCTTTATAATTTGGTATTAAATAATTTTTTGATTCCAATCTTGCAATATTATTGTTAGTTATAAAATTACAAATTAATTTTACACCATTTGCAGAACCTACCTTGCCTCCAGCTATATCAGAAGCTATGCCAAGAATTTGTAATGACATAATATTTCTCCAATATTTAAATATTAATTAATATAATTCTTTAATAGCAATAAGTTTTCTTTTTATAAAAGATATAGCTATTAATAATAATGTTAGAAAAATAGCAATATATATTTTTTGACTAATTTCTCCCCCTTCTCCTTGTGCATATGAGTGCATACCTGTAGCTAAATAATAATTAACTCCAAAATAAGTCATGATGATACTATAAAATGCAATTACGGATAATACATTAAATATATATGGTAAATATAAAGGGTGCAATAATCTTATATGTAATACACAAGCATATACACCAACAGACACAAGAGACCAAGTCTCTTTAGAATCCCAACTCCAATATCTACCCCATGATTCATTTGCCCAAACACCACCTAAAAAAGTTCCAACAATTAACATTAAAATACCTATAATCATACTCATTTCATTAATAGCAGTTAATGAATATATTGAAGAGTCGATTTGAGGTTTATTTTGATTTCTAAAAATAAATAATATTAAATTTATTATACCAAGCATTAGAGATAGCCCAAGAAAACCATAACTTGCTACAATAACTGCTACATGTATATTAAGCCAATATGATTGCAAAACAGGTTGTAAATTACCGATTTGAGGATCCATAAAGCCCCAATGTGCAACCATTAATGCTATTCCAGCAAGAAAACTTGCCCCACATAATGCAAAATATGATTTTCTTAATATTATGATTCCAGACAATGCACTAGCCCATGCTATATAAAGCATAGATTCATAAGCATTACTCCAAGGTGCATGCCCTCCAATATACCATCTTAAAATTAATCCTATAGTGTGTGCTATAAATACAAGCAACAATATAAAATATGAACTTTTTCCAAGCCAATTTGGAATTTTTTTGTTACTTAGAATAGCGATTAATGTAACAAAAAACAAAAATATTCCTAGTATCAAATAAAAATATTGTGAAATTGGGAATATATCTATTTTATTTAAAAATAATTCAGATTTTACATGTGCTTGTTTTAGATATAAATCTCCACCAGCAAGTTTTTGAAAAGCATGAAAAAAATTTAGAGTTTCATTGAAATGTTCCCATTCTTTAAATATTATTCCCATTCTAGTTTGCAGTGTAAAATCCATGAATAAATATCTTAAAAAAACATCTTTATCTAAAAAATTTGGATTTCCTACTGCTATCCAAGTATCATCATTTATTATAGGGATTATACGCATATAGCTCCACACGGATAATGGCAATAAGAAATCCATTTTTTCATGTAATTTTAAAATTTGTTTGTCAAACTCATTTCTTTCGGAATCTCTCTTTTTTAATGCAGTATTTACAAAATGATATAATTTATATGCATCTTCAAATTTTCTTGATAATTCTTCAGTTTGAAAAAATGCAAATCTATACACATCTTCTATTTTATCAGCTTTAAATAAATCTTCAAGAGATGCATAACTACCTTGCTTTATGCCTAAGAGTTCAAGTATTTCTCTATTTGTAATTTTTATAAAACGCAATTTTACCATATCTTGAGGCATAGTCATTAAACCTAGCATAAATTGATTATGTCCTATTCCTTTAAATTTTTTATCTCCTGTGATTTTACGCATTACCTCGTCATTGTATGTATCAAGTGTTATTATTCTACCATCTGGAGATTGAATTTGGATTTTTGAAAAACTTTCAATTGTTTCTTTAGGGATATTTTTTAATCCTTTTAACCTAAGTTCAATTGCTTTATTACTTAAATCATTAAGAGTTTTTTCTAATCTATCTTCATCATTATCTCTTGTTTTATAGTGGTTTAAGTATTTAGTAAGTGATTCTTCATATCTTTTTTTTAATTTTTCATTGTTTGGGTCAATTAATACATTATTTTGTTGTTTAATTTCATCTTGATTTATTGTTGTAGATTCTGTATTGTTTTGATTTTGCTCTGTATTTGCATATAATGGAGTATTTATATTAAATGTTAATATGGATGCACTAAGTAATAGAATAGAAAGCATTTTTTTATTTTTTAAAAAATTACTTAATTTTCTAAAACGCGAATCATTGTCAAATAAAAGCCATAAAGCCCCCAATATCAACAAAGTATATCCTATGTATGTTGGAATTTTACCCGGATCATTATTAACAGATAGTATTGTCCCAGCATATACTATATTTCCATTTATATCACGCATTTCTTTTCCATTGCTATCCCTTTGCACATTATATTCACTTTGGAAGAATCTATAACCTTTATAATCAAGAACATTATTCATAAAGATTTTATATCTATAATCTTCCTTTCCTTCATCTATAATATCTACATAGGATGCAAAGCTAGATTCCATTTTAGATCCCGGATATGTTAATACTTCAAATTTGTCAAGTTTTAATGAAAATGGGAGATTTATAACTTTTGGACCCCAAGATAAAGTTATAAATCTATTGCCAAATCTAGCAATAGAAACTTCTCCACGATTTGAAATTATCATTTTTTGTTTTATACCATCATATTCTATTTCAAATTCTGCTACATAGTGATTTTCTTTTTTTGTTTGTGATAATTCTTCTTGTGTTATTTCCTTTTTTTCCTTTATTGATTTTTCAATTAATGCACTCATTGAATAGTTTATTATTGAAAGTGATTTTATTTTTAGTTGTTTTCCAAATGCATCTTTTGTGTTTAGGTGAAATGAAGAATAACGAACATATGG
>JARIAP010000116.1 GCA_029257755.1 Helicobacter sp. | reverse complement strand
GATTCTATTATTTCTTGTGAAGTTTTAAAATTAGTTTTAGTATCTTGTAGGCTAAGTGCATATATTTTTCTTTCAATTTCTTCTAGTGTATCATGTGCCTTTGAATATTCTTTTAAACTTTCATCTCTTATAAAACTAGCTAAAGAGAATAAACTTCTTTTTATAGAATTATTTTTAATTATATTTACATAGGAATCAATATCTGCTATAGGTGATTCTGAAGCTATGTATGCAATATCATCAAGACTTACTTGCATATTTTTTTGCATTTCCATACATAATATTTCTGGTGTTATTATATTATCACTTTTTCTTAGAATCTCACATGCTTTAAACATGTTTATATGTAATGGCAACAAAAAATCATCTGATTTAATAATATCACATATTTCATCAAATTTATCTGGACTAAAAAGTATTGCGGATAATACTACTCTTTCAATTTTAATTTCTAATTCTTGCATAATGTTACCTAAAATTTATATAAGGTAGCATTATATCTAAAATTTCTATTTTAATAAAGGTGTGAATTTTTTAATTAAGTTTTAAATTCAATTTAAATATTATAATTAACGCTTTAATCCATTTACTGTTTGTAGCATAGAATCTGCTGTTTGTATGCTTTTTGAATTAGCTTCATATGCTCTTTGTCCTGTGATTAGATCTGTCATTTCTGATACCAAACGAACATTACTTAATTCTAAAAAACCCGCTCGAATTTGTCCTAATCCATCTTGTCCTGCAATTCCTTCTATTGGTTCACCACTTGCATTCGTATTCATAAATAAGTTATCCCCAATGCCATGCAAACCTGCTGGATTAACAAAATTAACTAATTGAATTTGCCCTAATGCCTCTGCTTGCCCATTATTCCCTAATGTAACACTAACTGTTCCATCTGTTCCAATATTAATGCTTTGTGCTTCTGGTGGAACTGTTATTTGTGGTTGCACCAAATAACCTTCTGAAGTAACAATGTTTCCTTGATCATCTAATTTAAAGTTACCACTTCTAGTATAAGCTATATTTCCATCTGGTAATTGTATAGGGAAGAAACCCTTACCCATTATTGCTACATCAAGTGGATTCTCTGTTTCCTTTGGGCTACCTTGAGAATAAATTCTATTTATTGCACCAGTTCTAACACCAACCCCAACTTCAACACCTGTTGGAGTAAGAGTTGTTTCGCTTGTTTGTGTTCCTGCAAATTGTAGTGTTTGATAAAACAAATCATTAAATTCTGCTCTTTGTCTTTTAAATCCAACTGTATTAACATTTGCTATGTTGTTTGAAGTTGTATCTATTTGTAATTGCTGCCCTAACATTCCTGTTGTTGCAGTATATAGTGATCTCATCATGGTAACTATCCTTAGTAAAATTTGTATATACAAAGCAAAATATATACCATTTTAATATTTATATAAAATATTTTATTGTTGAAAAATTACAATACAACAATTTATCATAGAATCTAAATAATTAAAATCTAATTTCATATGCTATTATAAATCTTGGCTCGTATAGATTTGTTTTAGATAATTTTATATTAATATCAACTGCACTATATCTATTTGTTATTATATTTATACCACCACCATACATAATTCCATGATTAGAATATACTACATATTTATCTTCATTTGATATGAAAGAATTAGATGCATTTAAAAAGTCATATCCTATTCCAACATATAATAAAAATTGTTTATAACCAATATATGTTTGCAAAAATGTTGAAATATCTTTAAAGCTAATTGTATCTTCGCTAAATGATTTTATCCCGACTTCATAAGATATATTTAATTTATAACCTAAATTGATTTGATGTATATAAAATTGATGATAGAATCCAAAGGCAATATAAAATAAAGGGATTTTTGATGCAGATATTTTATCATTTATATTTGATAGTTTATTCGTTTGTAATAACCCTATACCCACTTGAGTGTAAAATAATGGTATAGAATAAATATTTTTTGATTTGTTTATTGTATTATCGCTACCATTGAGTTTGTTTTGAATTTCTATTTTCTCTGTTGCATCAACAAACATTGTGTTTGTATAACATATAAACAAATATATTAAAAGCTTATGTATTATACTTTTTGCATAAAAACATGAAATATTATTGTAATATATCATTTTTTTGTATATTATCATTTTGTTCATATTCTTTATTTAACCTAAAACTTTCTATCTCTTCTTTAGAACAAAGACGATATTTTCTATTTTTTAATTTTTGTAAAAGACCAAAGTTTATTAGTTGTTGAAAACATTTTATAACCGTTTGACGACTAATGTTTAATTTTTCTGATATATCTTCATGAGTGCCATCAAATATCTTATTATGATTACTATTTTCAATTAAATATTTAACTATTTCCACTTTTTTACCACCAAATATTATATTTAATGTTTCAAGCAACTGATTTTTTAATTCTATTTCTTTTTGTTGTATTCTAGGTAATACAGCCCCATATAATGTTTCTAAAAGATCATCTAATATTAATGGCTTTAATACATACCCATCGCATTTTAGTTTTATAGAATCAAGTAAATAGTGTGTTTCTGTAAAAGCAGTTGCTATTATGATGGGTGTATTTTTTTTATCATTATGACTTCTTATTCTTTTTGCAAGTTCAATACCATTTAGATTTGGCATTAAAATATCTGTAAGAACTAAATCTACTTTATTTTCTTTAAATATTTTCCATGCTTCTAATCCATCTTTTGCAAGTATTAGTTTATCAACATAATCTTCAAGTATCATGGCTAATATATTTTGTGTTTCTCTATCATCTTCTGCATATAAAATTGTTGTTTGTCTTAAACATAAATCTTTTGAATCTTCCCACATACTCTCTCCTTTTTTATTTAACAATATGGAATTTTAGCACAAATAATGCACCTTTGTGAAATTCTCCTTTATAATTAAACTCAATATTATCTATTTCTATATTTCCCTGTAAATGTTTTGTTATAATTTCCCTTGCCATATAAAGTCCAACACCAGTTCCCACGCTTTTATGTTTTGTGGTAAAATATGGTTCAAATACTTTACTAATAATATCTTGATTTATTCCACCTGCATTATCATAAAAATGAACAATTATAGAATCTGTAAAAGATTCTGTATGTATAAAACAATGTGGATTTTTAATATTTCTTTCAATAAAAGCATCTTTTGCATTATTTAATAAAACAAGTATAATTTGTGTAAAAGCATTTTTATTACCAAACATTTTAATTTCATTTTTTTGTTTCAAATGTATTTTAATATTTAGAGAATCGTTTGTTGGTTGGTTTAACTCTATTGCATGTTTTATTGCTTCTTTTATATAAAAATATTCAAAATTTGTTTCTAATCGGAAGAAATTTCTAAAATTTTCTATTGTGGCACTCATATTTTGTGCAATATTTAATGCTAATTTTGTTTGATTTTTCACTATTTCTTTTGTTAGTGTATTTTTATCGGATTTACTTTTTAATCCTTGAATTATTAGTATTATAGAATTTAATGGTTGTCTCCATTGATGTGCTATATTTTGCAACATTTCACCCATTGAAGCTAATTTTGATTGTGCTTGCATTATATTATCTTTTTCTCTCATTGTTTCTACTTGTTTTTGTATTTCATTTTTCAAATGAAGATTTAAATTTCTTAACTCCTTTGTTGCATTATCAAAAAGTTTTTTTAAATATTCATTTAATCTGCCAATAAATCCAACAATAATTAAATTTAGATAAATTACAGCACAAAATACAAGAAGAGTCATAGCACAAAGCATATTTATTGTTGCATTGTGAAAATAATCTGTTGTTTCTTTTTCTATTGCATAAATAGATACTTTTGTATTTATAATATTCGCACTTAATTCATTAATTTTTTTTGCATGTTTAAGTATATTTGTTTTATCGTTTATCTTTGCATGTTCTATATCTAGAGAAATAATATTATCTACTTGTTTTATAAGATTATTTTTTTTATTATGCAAATCTTTTATTGTAAGAAATTTATGTGTTAGGAAAGTAGTTTGATAAAATTTTCTTAATGATACAAATATACCTTTTTTGTTATTAGAAGAATGCAATATATCCTCATATAGTCTCCAATAATATAAACTCATTAGGTATGGCTTTTTGTTTATTTCATGGCTTTGTAAAATATTAATTGTATCTAGCATATATTGACTTTGAAAATTATTTAATAAACTAATTTCATTTAGTGGTTCGGGGAAATTATTATCAAAGTCATTTTTTAAACCCTTAATAGATAAAAATGATACAATAAAAATCATAAAAATACCAATTGAAAATATAAATGTTAGAAATCTAGCATGAAACTTAAGTTTTAAATTTTCATTAGAAACATTATGAGATATATCTTCTTCGTTATAACTTAACATTAATATACACCTTTTTAAGCTAAAACATAACTATAACATATTATAATTATATATATCTTGCTTTTAAGGAAAAATAATGCCAAAAAATTCTAAAAAGGGTTTTAGTAAAACAGAATCTAACAATAAAAATAATGATAAGTTAATGGATAAAAAATCTTTACCAACTACTTTGACATTTAATTTAGATTCTTTATTTAAAAATACAGATGAATTAGAAAGCTTCACAAATAGTATTGATATAAAATTACAAACATTTAATGATATGTATAAAGGCAAATTAAATACATTAAATGATGTAGAATTTACAAAAACATTAAGTGAATATGAAAATCTTTGTGAGGGGATAGGTTCTATAATGACTTATGTGTTTTTAAATTTTG
>JARIAP010000061.1 GCA_029257755.1 Helicobacter sp. | reverse complement strand
AAAATACCCTATGCTATAATAATATCCATAACAAGGAAAAGCTATAATCCAAATCACACAAAGTTTCTCTATGGGATATACCGCATAGATTAGTTTCATATTATTACTTAATACATATGAAATCCCCATGAAACAAGGATTAAGATTTTTACTTTAATCTATTTAGCAAACTTTATATAAATCTAAGCATGTAACAAAAATATTTAAATAGAAGTAATTTTTAGGACATTTTTTAGATATTAATTATTAAGTATGATATGTAGTAAGTAAAAGAAAAGCTATATACAAATTAGTTAATAATAAAACTTTTAGATATAAGATATTGATTTATTACAAAGCAAACTCTATATTTTATTGATATTGTTTTTATATTTTTAGAATTTTTTTGAATCAACTTTATATAGTTTATAGGTTATATTTAATTGTTTCTAAACAAATATACGATACAATTTAAGGTTAAAGGATTTGTATGTTATTTAATCTTTCGTGTTTAAGTGTAAGTGTGTTTATATGTTATACATTGTTATATTATGTTTCTAAGCTTATTGTTGTTTGCATGAATGGATTATATAATACAATAAGAATAAGAAAATATTTAGTTTTTAATTTTTTATTTGTTTGTATATGGGTGTTTGTGTCTATGTTGCTTGTGCAAAGAAATTTCATGGAATCTATTTTAGAAACAAGCTATAATCATAATATTTTTGTGCATTTTTTTATATCTAAATCCTTAATGTTTGATTATAAAATATTAATCATTTATTTATGCTTAGTTTTATCTATGTTGTGTTTGCATATATTAAGTGTAATTGATTGTATTTTTAAATATGTTCCAAATATTTTACTTTTTTTGTTATTTTTAATTAGCAATATTATTTATTATCTTATGAATGATTTTTATGATGGCTATCCATTTTTGGTTATAGGGATTGTTTATGTTTGTTATTTTATGTTACATTTATTTGCTAAAAATGAAAAGTTAGGGCAAGCTGATATATGGGTAATAGCATGTATAGAGATTTTACTTGAGAGTTTTTTTAATGGATTTTATTATATATTTGAAGTTTTAATATGTGCTTCATTAATTGGTATTTTTTTTAATTTAGTAGTATTGAAAAAAAAATATAAAGAAAATGATAGTTTAGATTCCACAATCCTAAGCAATATTAGTAAAATACAATTGCCTTTTATACCTTTTTTGATGTTTAGTTTTATAATTGTGAGTGTTTTACATGTTGCTTAGACGATACATAATGCGTTCAATTGGTGAAATGTTTTTTCCATTTTTCTTTGTGCTTTTTTTTATATCATCTATTATTTTACTTTTAAATATTGCTATGCTTACAAATGGGGTTAATTTAAGTATAAAAGATTTGATACTTCTTTATCTATATGGTATTCCAGCAAATACATTTTTTGTTGTCGCATTGACATTTTATAGTGCTTGTATTTTAGGGCTTAGTAAGCTTTCTTATGATTCTGAAATGTTGGTATTTTTTTCTCTTGGTGTAGGTCCAAAAGATATTATAAAAATATTGCTTCCATTGTGTATATTAGTTAGTTTTGTGCTTTTTATGTTTTCATTTGTTATGACTCCAAACTCAAAACAAGCATATAAAGACTTTATAGCATTTAAGAAAAACGAAATTAGTGTAGATTTAAAAGCAGGAGATTTTGGTCAAAAAATTGGTGATTGGCTTGTATATGTAGATGATAAGAAAAAAAATATGTATTATGGCTTAGTTCTTTATTCTAATTCAACAGATCAATCAAAAGATAATTTTATTATAGCAAAAACAGGTAAAATATTAAATAAAAAAGGAATTTTAGAGTTGTTATTATATGATGGTGAAGCATATTTTAAAGATAATGATTATCTACAAAAAATTGATTTTAAAGAGATGATTGTTAGAAACTTTATTGTTAATTCAATTGGTTCAACACATAATATATATAATTATTGGATTGAAGCATTTAGGGGAGATTTAAAACAATTAAAAAGATTTTCTCAATCTTTTTGCACTTCTTTATTTCCCCTTGTAAGTATATTTTTTATATTATTTTTTGGTGTAAAAAATCCTAGATTTCATAAAAATTATGCTTATTTCTATGTGTTAGGTAGTGGTAGCTTATATTTATTGAGTATGTATATTTTGTCAATGAATTTTCCAGCTTTAAGTCTTTTATTGCCTATAATATGGTTATTTGTAGGTTGGTATCTTTATAAAAAATATATAAAAAGATTTTATTAATGAATATTGCATGTATTATAGCTTATGATGGATCTAAATTTTGCGGATTTAGTAAGCAAAAAAACGAAATATTTAATAAAGATTTTATGCAAATGAGTGTAGCTGGTTTTTTTGAATATATTTTGCAAAAGATTGGTATAAAAACTAATGTTATAGGTAGTGGTCGCACAGATAAAGGAGTTCACGCTACATATCAAGTTATAAATTTTCACACAACATTATATATGTCTTTAGAGAAAATGAAAAAGTTGCTTAATGATAGACTTTACCCATATATTTTAGTAAAAAAAATATTTATAGTAGATGATGATTTTCATGCTAGATTT
>JARIAP010000003.1 GCA_029257755.1 Helicobacter sp. | reverse complement strand
TAGTAACAACAATAATATGCTCACATGCTTGTAATGTAGTTTGATTTAACGGACCAATGCCAGCACCTGTATCAATTATTAGAAAATCTAGTGTATCTAATATGCTACTTTCTTGAATAAAATTTTCAATAATATGTAAGTTATTACCTGCATATTTTAGAATCTCTTCGCCACTATCACCTGGAATTAAATATAAATTTGATTCGATTTCATATACAACCTCATCAATACCAACCTCACCTTTCATTGCATGCAATATATTTTTATCTGTCTTTACACCAAAAATCAAATCAAGATTTGCTAAACCAATATCCGCATCAAACACACCAACCTTAAACCCAAGAGTTTTTAATTTATATGCTAGATTTGCACTAATCGTGGATTTACCAACACCGCCTTTACCAGAAGTGATTGCAATATACTTTGTGTTTGCTTTATTCTTCATCATAGTTTCTAGCTTTTTTGCTTGATTTTCAATCATTCAACTTCCTTAATTCACTAAAGGGTATCCACTATAAAATAATTTGTATGACTTTTTGATAGATTCTACCAAAAAATTAACAAATTTTGCCGATATAAAAAATTTTTACCTTCAAAAATCACATTAAAAAATTAAAAGCAAAGAATAGTAAAATACATTAATGCAATAAGTATTCCATTTAATTATATAATTATGAATTATAACTATATAATTAAGTATATTTAAAAGATATATTGATGTTTTTTTCTAATTTAGTATTGTGTTTATATTGTCATCATATTTCTTTTTATTTCTAGTTTCTATTAATATTGGAACACCATTTAGACTAAATTCCTGTCTAAGTGTATTGACAATATATCGCTTATAGCTAAAATGTAACGCATTTGGTCGATTCATAATCAATGCTATTTTTGGAGGTTTAATATCAAATTGGGTTGCATAATATACTTTTATTATTTTACCATGATCGCTTGGTAGTGGATGCTTAATAATTGCATTTTGAATACAATTATTAAGTTTTGAGGTTGAAATCCTAAAAATAAAGTTTTCATAAACTTCAATTATCTTTTGTTTTAACTCCTTGATGTGTTTTTTTGTAACGCTTGAAGTTGTAATAACTGGGGCATATTCTAAGAATTTAAATTTCTTTTTATAAACTTCTACTCTAGAATCAAATTCCCTATCTCTAATATCCCACTTATTAAACACAACAATAATTCCAAGATTATTTGAATTTGCAATTGAACTAATTTTTTCATCAAGTTCTACAAAATCTACACTACAATCAAGAATCAATAATACTATATCACATTTACTAAGCATTTTTTGCGTTCTATCAAGTGCATATTTTTCAATGCCCTCTATTTTACCTCTTTTTCTTATACCTGCTGTATCAACAAATGTAATATTATGCCCTTTATATGTTATTTTTTCATCAATTGGATCTATTGTTGTCCCAGCTATATCTGATACAAGAGATCTATTTGTATTTGTAATCGCATTAAGCAATGAACTCTTGCCTACATTTGGTCGTCCTATTATACCAACTGATATATTATATTGAGAATTTTTAATGCCATTATAATTAGATTCTGCATTACTAATAATATTGCTTTGTTTTAAATCAAACTCTAGTATGCTTTCATTGTCATCAAAATAATCAATAAAATCAAACTCCTTTAGATAAATGTTCTTAGATGCATTATTGTTTGTTTTTTTGATTTTTTTAGAATCTATTAAATTTTGTATTGTGTCTTCAATATTTGTAAGTAATTTTGTAATGCCTCTGTTGTGTAAAACTGAAATTGTTATAAAATCAACACCAAACTCCATAAATTCTAGTGAATTTAATGATATTTTATCATTATCTACTTTATTTAAAATAAGTAATGTAGGTTTTTGCTTACTAATCTCTCTAAATATCTTTATATCCTCATCACTTGCAATACTATTACCATCCACCATATATAATATTATATCGCTTTGTGCTACTATTTTATATGAATGAAATGAAATTTTATCTTTTAGATTCTGTGCTACGATGGATTGTTTTGTTTTATTGTTGATTTGTATTTGTTTTGAATTATCATTAAGGTTTTTTAATTTGTGTGCTAAAACTTCAAGCCCACCTGTATCTATAAGTGTAATATCAAATCTTTGTAGCCTTAAGTTTCTCTTATTTATATCTCTTGTGCTACCACTAATATGTGATGTAATAGCAATATTTTTTTGATTTAATCTATTAAATAATGAACTTTTACCTACATTTGGTCGCCCCATTATTGCAACACTAGCAATAGGACATATATCATCTAAACTAAGAGTTGTAGGGTTATAATTATTCTCTTTTGTCTTAGAGTTTTTATTATGTTGTTTGATACCAAACAAAACATTTTTATGTTTTTTACCATTTGCAAAATTAGCATTTGTATTATTGTGCTTTTTCATAAAATAAATCAACTTAATAAATAATAAAAGTGTTATGTAGTGTATTAAAATACCTACCCACTAAAAGGGTAGGATTTATATTGAATTAGAAATGCAAACTTAATGTAGCACTAACTCTATGCATATCAATTTCCACATCACCAAGCTTTGGCTTTTGCCAAGAAGCATCAACACCAACCGCTAAAGGTATAACGGGTATTTTAATTTTCAAACCATAATTTAATGCCCATGTGCTAGACAAATGTGTGTCTGTAAAGTGAGAATATGCAGCACCTACATAAGGTGTAATATAGAAAAACTCAAGCCCTAGCAATACACCATATTGTAAATTATTGTTTCTATTATAATCATAATTACCCTGTATTACATTTCCCACAATATTATTAAAATTAGATTCAGATATATTTTCCCATTTTACAAATGGAGCTATTCTAAATGAACCAGGCTTTAACCATAATCTTGCAAATGCTCCATATGTAAATGTTGTATCTGAATTTATTTTTAGATCTTTTACCTTATCAAAACTTGTTCCTACCATACCACCAATTTCTGGAGATATAAAAGGAAGTGCTTGTGAAACACTTGCTGTAAGAATACTAGCTAACACAGTAGCTTTCAAAATTTTTGTAACTTTCATATTTAATCCTTTCTGCTAAGAATATACCAAATGCAGTAAAACTACAAATAGTATTATAACTATAATATCGGTAAATATAGCAAATGATTTATTTAACAATACAATTAACTAAATATTTCTATAATTTTATTTAAACAACATAAATCTATTTTAGCATATAGCATGATTACAATTTGAAACTTAATAGAAAAATGCAGTAAAATAAATATATTTTATAATTATAAAAAATAAAATTTTATATTTTTGTGCTAACATATACAAATTAAAAATACTAATAGGAGTTATTATTATGATTAAAGGTTTTGCAATGCTTAAAATTGGTTCGGTAGGTTGGATTGAAAAAGATAGCATAACGCCTTGTGGTCCATTAGATGCTATTTGTCGTCCATTGGCTGTTGCACCATGCACTTCCGATTTACACACTTGCTATGAAGGTGGTATAGGGGAAAGACACAATATGTTTTTAGGTCATGAAGCTGTAGGAGAAATTATAGAAGTTGGTTCACTTGTAAAAGATTTTAAAATAGGAGATAAAGTTATTGCTCCAGCAATTACACCTGATTGGAATGCTACAGAATCACAACGAGGTTTTGCACAACATAGTAATGGGGCACTTTCTGGATGGAAATTCTCTAATTTTAAAGATGGAGTATTTGCAGAAAAATTTCATGTTAATGATGCTGATGGAAATTTAGCACATTTACCAAAAGGTGTTTCTCCCATTGAAGCTGTTATGCTTTGTGATATGGTAACAACTGGCTTTCATTGTGCTGAAAATGCAGAAATTAAACCGGGAGAAACAGTGGCAGTAATTGGTCTTGGACCTGTAGGACTTATGGCATGTGCGGGAGCTAATGCAATGGGTGCTAGTGAAATTTATGGTATAGATTGTATAGATTTTAGGGCTAATGTAGCAAAAGATTACTATGGACTTACACATTATGTAAATTTCACAGATGGACCTTTTCCAAAACAAATATTAGAATTAACTAACAACAGAGGTGTAGATAAAGTTTTAATAGCAGGTGGTGGTTTAACAACTATTGGTGAAGCTTGTGAATGCATTGTTAATGGAGGCATAGTATCAAATGTTAATTACTTGGGATCAGGAGAATCTATAACCATTCCTAGATTAGCATGGAATGTTGGTATGGGGCACAAAACAATCAAAGGCGGATTAACACCTGGAGGAAGATATAGAATGGAAAAATTAGCAAGATTACTGCAAACTAAGAAATTAGATGTGAATCCTATAATTACACATAAACTAGATGGATTTGATAAGATTGAGGAATCATTAGCAATGATGAAGGATAAACCAAAAAACCTTATTAAACCAGCTGTCAATATTAATTAGCATATTTACAAATTCTAATTATTTTATACATTGATTTGTTATTTTTTGCTTATATGTTCCCCTAAATATGCCCCTGCAATATCATATGCAATGGCACTTATGATGGGTATAGCTAAACCATCAATTATATTATAGTAAAACTACAAGCTATACAAAATCCGCTTACCATAGTAAATGTATTTTTTTATGTTATTTAAACACTCTTTGCTGTTTATTTCACCATTTTTTAATTTTACAATATCATTAATGACTTTATTGCTACATGAAAATCTAATATTTATATAAAAAATATTTCATATTATCTCCTTAATTTTGTGCGATTAATCAAAACATAACCATTTGATAATAAAAAATGCTACCACAGCAACCAATAACAAAGCAGGTATAAAAAGTATTGACATTAAAAATTGCATGAGCTCTGCATCACTCATCGCAGTATCATCAATATGGGCTAAAATAGCAAGGGCATTATATATATCCTCTATGATTATTATGACTAAGATATAAGCAATTATATTACTTTTTAT
>JARIAP010000002.1 GCA_029257755.1 Helicobacter sp. | reverse complement strand
AAGTAACAAGGTTTGCATCATATCTTTTTTTCATATTATCATAAGATAAATTTGCTGATATTAAACTTGCCTTTGCACTATTTATTTGATTTCTAGCTAATTCAATTGCCTTTCTATAAAGTTCTTCATCTTTTTTTTGTTCACTTTTTTTATAGGCAAGATTTTTTTCTATTGCTAGTTGTGCTAACTTGAAAGACTGCTTTTGCATACTTTGACCTATTTTGGCAAATAACCCATAACTTATATTAATACTAAATGTATTTTGATGATCTGCAAATTGTGCTAACATTGTTGATGGAAAACTCCCACTTTCTATTAGATCTTTTGCGAATGCCGGAATTTGTATATTATATGTATATGAATCCTGTATATTTAATACGGGGAAATAATGAAGTTGTTTATTTAAATATTTTTGAGACATTACTTGATATTCAAGCGATTTAATATCGCTTCTATCTTCTATCTTATAGCTTGGATCATTTATTTTTACCCTCTTTATAGAATCTATTTTGCTATTTGTTAGATATTCCAACATAAGCTTACTATGTTCTAGGGCTAATCTAGCATCATCTATTTGATATTGAGTTAATGAATATGATGATTTTAAAGATTCTAAATCTGCAATAGTTTTTAATCCTTGATCATAAAGTTTTTGCACTCTATCCACATCGGATTTGATTTGTTCTAACTTATGTTTCAATGTTATAAGCTTAGATTCGTTGCTAAAATATGTATAATATTGTTGGACAACTTGTAGATATATGTTTTGTTTTATGTATTTGCTATCATAGGCATTTTTTGTTGCGTTTGCACTTTTTTGTTTTATTGCGTTATAGTCGGCATAATCAATTTTTAGGTTGAAAGATAATTGAGCTGTTTGTGTATCATAATTTGTAGGTGCACTAGAATACACTTTGTTGAAATTATATTTAAAGTCGAGATTTGGAATTAAAGCCATTATTTGCACCATATAATCTGAATCTGCTTGTTTTGTAAGTAATTCTTGAGATTGTATTGAGTAGTTATTATTTGCATTTTGCAAAAGATCTTTTAATGTTATGCCTACATCATTATCTCTCTTTAGAATATCTTCCAAAGCTAAATCTACAAGGAAAGACTGGTCGCTATTTGTTTCTATGTTTGTATTTGTGTTTAATGGAATCTTTGCATAAACAAAAGAAATAAAACTAAGCAAAATTATTGAGATTTTAATTAACATGCAACCTCCTAATTTAAAGCATTTGAAATTTAATAAATATTAACAAAATATATTTTTATTCTTTAAAATAGGGATTTATTATATCATTTTTAGTTAAACATTGTATTTTCATTATTTTGTTGTTTATTTTTGTTAAAAATTTTTTATACTAACAAGAAAATTATATTTTCTTTATTTATTTTTACATTGCTTTGATAAAATAGTTATAAAAAGGAATTAAGTTTAGGGGAATAGTATGAGAATAAATCACGATGGTATAGGGATTAGATTAGGGCAAATTTTAAAAATTTTTCTTAGTGGTGAGCATATAAGCACTATTGAATTAGCTAAAGAATTTGGCGTTAATATTAGAACAATACAAAGAGATTTGCATGATAGGTTAGGGTATCTACCATTAAAAAGGGATATCAATCAATGTTATTATTTACAGGAAGAGGCGTTAGGTAAAATAGGATTTAAAGATATTAGAGACTTTGCTAAACTTAGTGGCATAGCAGATCTATACCCTAATCTTAGCGATGAGTTTATTAGTGAAATTTTATTTGCTAGAATTAAATCCACTTTAAATACAAATAATCAACAACACAAAGATTCACCAATTATTGTAAAAAATCAAGGTTTTAGTAATAGTGCTTTATATTATAAACATTTTAAAACCCTTAGTATAGCTATACTAAAAAACAAGCACACAAATTTTACATATAAAGATAAAAAGAGAAATGTTAAGCCATATCGTATGTTAAACAATAATGGAGTCTGGTATCTTTTAGCGGTTGAGGATGAAACATTAAAGCATTTTACATTAAATTTGATAAAAGATGTATATGTAAAAAAAGAAAGGTTTAAAATAGATTTAGAAGTTGAAAAATTAATTAACGAAGAACAAATTGTATGGGCATCTCAAAATATTCAAGAAGCAAAACTTATGATTGATAATAGCTCACAAGAGTATTTTTTTCGCAAAGCTTTTGTATCAGAACCAAAAATTATTGAACAGAATAAAGATTATTTTTTAGTGTCTTGCAAGTATAGTTATGATGATGAATTATTAAATGTTGTAAAAATGTTTTTACCTCATATAAAGATTATATCGCCAGATAATCTTAAAAATAAACTTTATGTTATGCTACAAGATTATATAGACAAATGTAATAAATAAAACTTATAAATTTTATTTGAATGATTTAAATTGCAATGTGATACAGATTATATTTATAAATACTTTTAATTACTTTGATATATAATTTCGATATAATATCATAATATGTTTAGTTTTAAATGAAATACAATTTATCTTATTCAAATTCAAAGGAATAATATGAAAAACTATTTATATTTAATAAACTATATCTTTTTTATATTTATTTCTTTTATATTTATTTATGGTTGTATGTATCCAATACAAACATCAAATGATAGTGATTTACAAAAGTTAGCTATTGATGAGCGTTTGCAAGGATTAAATTTAAGTGCAGTAGAAATTGCATGTGATGATTGTAATTTTTATGTGCAAGAAGCAATTCTTAAGCAAACTGCAAGAAAAAATGAAAATCAAATTGGAGGTTCTAGAAGCAAAACAGGTGTTCGTGTATATATATTTGATAATGTTAGCATAGAACAAGCTTTTTTTATGATTTTAGATTCTAATATTTTTGCAGAGGGAATTAACAGAGAATTAAAATTTAGATTAATGGATGCAATCAAATTGGGTAAAAATGACTTTTCGAATATGAATACTATTGATGAAATTGATATTAAAGAATTTAGTTCATTGTCTTATGCTAGAAGATTAAATAATAATGCTTCTCTTCCTCGTGCAATGTTAGATTCTGTTGAGACAATTGAAAGTGATGATGAGACATCATATAATAGTAATTCACTTGAAGGATTTATAGTGGATAGGCAAATTATTGTTTTGCACTTTTATAGTGAAAGTTATTCATGGGATAGACGATAGTTATTTATTTGAATCTATTGCAATGTATTAATAAAGCAATTAAACCTAAACACCAAATTATAATGGCTTTATATGCCACTATGTTTTAAATTTTAAATGGCTTAAAAAGTCGTAGTTTTGTTAAAGCAAAAATCATAATAATAAAATAATCTTGTGTGATATATTTTTTACAAAGAATTATTTAGTATAATTGAAAAATTAAAAATGAGTAGTATTTATATATATTTTATAGTAAATAAAGGTGATAGAAAAAGATTTTAATTTTATTAAAACTTAGATTATAATAAACATGATAAAATTAAATAAAAATTTGAGGAACAACAATGAAGCTTATAGGTGCAAGCACACTAATAACATGTAATGAAAAGTGGGAAATATTAAGAGATGGTGGGATTGTTTTTGATTCTGGTGTTATTAAGGATGTTGGCAATTTTGATGAACTCGCACAAAAGTATTACAACTGTGATTTTGTATTTTATAAGAATCATACAATTTTACCTGCATTTATAAACTCACATATACATTTTGAGTTCAGCAAAAATGAAACAAGTTTTAGATATGGAAATTTTGGTATATGGCTTGATAGCGTTATGGAAAATAGAGGGGAAGTGTTAAAAGATAATTATAGTTCGATTCAACAAGCTATATTAACTCAAAAGAAAAGTGGTGTAGGGAGTGTATGTGCTATTAGTAGTTATGATTTAGATTTAGATTTACTTTTAGATTCTAAGTTAAGAGTTATATATTTCCATGAAGTATTAGGAGCAATGGAAGAGGACTTTACAAAACAAGCATTACAAATATCTAATAGACTTGAAAAGACACTACCTTTAAAAAGTCCAACTTTTATTCCCTCTTTAGCATTGCATTCACCATACTCTGTTAATAAGCAAATAGCACAATATGTTGTTGATTTAGCAATGAAATATAATTTGTTAATATCTACTCATTTTTTAGAATCAAAAGAAGAATTAGAATGGCTTACAAATAAAAGCGGATATTTTAAATCATTTTATTCAAATAATTTTAATATACACGACTCTAAGCCACATTTTGATATAGATAGTTTTTTGTTCATGTTAAAAGATTTAAAAACTCTTTTTGTTCATTGTCTTTATGCAGATGAAAATGTATGTGATATAATTTCAAAACAAGGAGCAATAATATCATGCCCAAGATCAAATATTTTACTAAATGGAAAAATGGGAATAAATAATATTATAGCAACAGATGGAAAAAGCTCAAATATAGATGTTAATATTTTAGAAGAACTTAGATATACTTTGCTTAACACTATTTTGTTGGATTCTAATATTGATATTGAGAAAATATCTAAAAAATTATTATATTCCATAACAAGTAACCCAGCAAATGCACTAAATTTAAATAATGGTGTTTTATCAAATGGCAAGTTTGCTGATATTGCACTATTTGAAGTTGATTTGAATTGCATGGACAATGTAGCATCTAGTTTTATCTTAAATGCCAAACAAGCATCAAGACTTCTTATTGCGGGCAATGATATTTTATAATTTTATTAAAATTAAAATTTGAGATTAGTTTATAATTAATATAATGACTATAAAATTATTTTATAAAAATTAAATAAATTAAGTAATTTTAAATTTTTTAGCACAATTTTATATAAAATATACTAAAATAACAAAATCTATAGATTTTAAAAAAGGTAACCGATGAAAATTAGTCCAGAAAAAATTGATGAAATGTACCCAAATGAAGGAGAAGATTTTGTTTCGATGCTAGGTCATTCAGAGCAACTTGAAGATAATGTATTGAAAGAGGGGAATATTGTAAAAATTGATAATGCAAATGTCATGATAGATATAAAGGAAAAAAAAGAAGGTCGCATGAGTGTTGATGAAATAAAAGATTCTCATGGTAAGTTACTATTTAAAGAGGGAGATTGCATTTTAGTTTATGTTTCAAGGAGAAATGGGCTAAAAGTATCATATAAGAAAGCCCAAAAATATAAAAAAATTATTGATGAAATAAATTCTCTTGGTGATAATTATAAAGATAAGGTGGTAGAAGGTGTTATTAAAGAGTCCAATAAAGGGGGTTATGTAGTAGAATCATCAAGTGGCATTGAATATTTTATGCCAAGACATTTATCTGCATTTAGCAAAGATAGAGACAATTCAAAATTATATGGAAAAAGCATAAAAGCTTGTATAGTTGAGATTCGTCATCATACAAATTCTATTATTATATCCAGAAAGAGGTATCTTGATACAAATGTTGCAATACAAAAAGAAAACGCAAAGAAGCTTGTAGAAAGTGGATTAGCATATGAAGGAGTTATTAAAAGCATTACTAAGTTTGGTTTGTTTGTTGAAATTGGTGCGGTTGAAGGGTTAGTTCATTTTACAGAAATTAGTTATAAAGGTCCTGTAAATCCTGCTAAAGCTTATAAGGTTGGTGAAAAGATACAAGTAAAACCAATTGAATATAATGAAGAAAAAAATCGTTTATCACTTTCAATTCGTGCATTATTTGAGGACCCATGGAAAGAGATAAAAGATGAAATTAAGGTTGGATATGTAATTAGAGTGGTAGTTAGCAATCTTGAATCTTATGGGGCATTTGTAGATTTGGGTAATGATGTTGAAGGTTTCTTGCATATATCAGAAATGTCTTGGGATAAAAATATTAAGCAACCAAGCGATTGCTTAAAGGTTGGAGATGAAATTAATGTTGAGGTAATAGAAGTTGATGTAGACAACAGGAAATTGAGGGTAAGTCTTAAAAAACTCCAAGATAAACCATTTGATAAGTTTGTGAAAGCACATAAAGTTGGAGATATTTTAAAAGGTAATGTTGCTACAATTACAAATTTTGGTGCATTTGTGAATCTTGGAAATGTTGATGGATTGTTACACAATGAAGATGCTTTTTGGGATAAATCAAAAAAATGTTCAGATGAATTTAAAGTTGGTGATATCATTGAGGTTAAAATTGAAAAAATTGACGCGACAAATGAAAAAATATCACTTAATAGAAGATATTTAATTGAATCTCCAAGTGAAAAGTTTGCTAAAAAATATAATATTGATGATGAAATATCTGGTAAAGTAATAGATATTAAGGATTTTGGAATATTTATAAAAGTAGATAATGAAGATATAGATGCTTTGATTAAAAATGAAGATCTAGGCAATTTGTCTCGTGAAAACATAAAAATTGGAGATGCAATAAAAGGTGCATTAGCACACATAGATAAAAAAACAAATAGAGTTAGGTTATCCATAAGAAGATTGCAGAAAAAGAAAGAAAGGCAAGAGTTAAATGAGTATAATTCGGATGAAAAAATAACACTTGGTGATGCTATTAGTGATGCCTTTAAAAGTAGTCTAAATAAGCAATAAATTTGCTTATTATTATTAGGATTTATGAATGATAAAGGGTGTAATTGCAGGTTTAATTTTTGTTGTAATGTCTGTTGGTGGTTATGTTTTGTATGTTTTTTATCAAAAAATGCAAAATAGTGAAATTCATGTAGAACAACCAGTAGCTAAAATACCAAAAAAGGAAAGTATAGTAAATATACCCAAAATGGAAAATGTGCAAAATGAAGCTTGGATTAACAATGCAAATGAAAAAATTGCTTCTACTAACTATCAATTTCCATCTAATGTTTTAGATATAAATGTAGAGGTTAAACGATATGAAGATTTACAGATGGATTATACAAAAGTTGTTATAAAAAATCTTGATGATTACAAATTTTTTTGTTTAAATGAAATTTTAAGGCAAAAACATATTGATTTTTCTTATTTTAAAAATAATAATTCCCTTGATTTACTTTTATTTGTTCCTGATGAAAAAATAAGGGATATTGTTTTGCAGGATTTTAGATATTATGGCATAGAGTATGAAGTTGGTATTAAAAGATAAATTATTTTATGAAAGGTTCTTATGAAAAAATACATTATAGTTTGCGATCATATACATGATGAGGGTTTAAAGATTCTATCAAAACAAGATGATATTGTAATGGAGAATCTCGCTAATTTACCAAAAGATGAGTTATTAACACATTTACATAAAGCAGATGTATTAATCACTAGAAGCTCTACTGCAATTAATGAGAGGTTTTTAGAATCTGCTTTTAAAGATTCTAAGAAATTAAAAGCAGTAATTAGGGCAGGTGTAGGAGTGGATAATGTAGATATTGATGGTTGTTCTTATAGGGGTGTTGTTGTAATGAATGTTCCAACTGCAAATACTATTGCTGCTGTTGAATTAACTATGACACATTTGTTAAATTCTATTAGAAGATTTCCTAGTGCTAATGCTCAATTAAAAAGTGATAGAAAGTGGAAGCGTGAAGATTGGTATGGAATTGAACTAAAAGACAAAAAACTTGGGGTTATTGGCTTTGGAAATATTGGTAGTAGAGTCGGTATCCGTGCAAAGGCATTTGGTATGAATGTAATTGCTTATGATCCATATATTAATCCAAACAAAGCAATTGATTTGGGTATTGAATATGCAACTAATTTTGATGATATATTATCATGTGATATAATTACAATTCATACACCTAAAAATAAACAAACTACAAACATGATTACAAATAGAGAAATTGAAAAAATGAAAAATGGTGTTATTTTGATAAATTGTGCTAGAGGTGGTTTGTATAATGAAGATGATTTATATGATGGATTAAAATCTAAAAAAATTGCGTGGGCTGGTATTGATGTATTTGATGAAGAGCCAGCAACAAACAACAAACTTCTTGATCTAGATAATATATATGTAACACCTCATATTGGTGCAAATACTCTTGAAAGTCAAGAAAAAATAGCAATAGAAGCAGCAAATGCGGCTATTTCTGCGGCTAGAGGATCTGCTTTTCCAAATGCTTTAAATTTGCCTACAAAGACTCAAGATATGCCAAATTCTATTATAGCATATTTGGAGCTTACTCAAAAACTTACATATTTTGCTTCTCAAGTAATTGATGGTGCTATAAGTACATTGCATATTTTTCTTAATGGTCAAGAGCTTGAGAAATATAAAGATGCATTCTTAACATTTGGGCTTGTTGGATCATTAAAATATTCACTTGATGATCAGATTAATTATGTAAATGCTTCATTTGTTGCAAGAGATAGGGGGGTTAATTCTAGTGTAGAAGTAGGACATAATTCTAGTCCATATAAAAACCTTGTTAAAATTACTTTAAACACAGAAAAAGAAAGTGTTAGTGTAAGTGGCACTGTTTATGATGGTCATATAATTAGATTTAATAATATAAATGGTTTTAGTATGGATTTAGAACCAAAAGGTAATATGATACTTGTTAGAAATACAGATGTGCCGGGTGTTATTGGTAGTGTTGGTAATACTATTGCAAAGCATAGTGTTAATATAGCAGATTTTAGGCTTGGTAGGCAAGATGATAGCCATGAGGGACATGCCTTAGCGTTAATACTTGTTGATAGTCCTGTATCTGCAGATTTACTCAGAGATTTAAAGGCTATTCCTCAGTGTTTAAGTGTTAGAAGTGTTCTTATGTAGATATACTTTGATATTATAAATATATTAAAGGATATAGATGTTGGCACAAAAAATTATATACAATACAATAATTTCTATATTAATGTTTCATATAATCGCATGTGCAAATAAAACACAGAATATTACACAAGATATTAAAACCCAAATTAAAGAAAATAAGCCTAGTATATCATTTGCTAAAACCCAAGCACAAAGCAACAAATGGTATAAGGAATATTTTGCAGGAAATGTTAAAAAATTGCTTAAAAAACAGGAAGCGTTAGAATATGAACAATTTGCAAAAATTTATTTTGCAGATCTAAGTCAAATTAGATTAGACAATAAACTTATAGCAACAAATAAGCTTTTACAATCTGTAAGTTTTACTTATTTTGCTATAGAACTTTTAAATGAATATGCTTTTGTATTATCACAAGATTCTAATATAGCTCCTTGGTTTGAATTTAAAAGTAAATTAGATTTACATGATAATGTGGTTAGTGCTAGTTTTGTAGCACAGATTGCAGAGCAGATAGGTCAATTTGAAAATGAGAGTTATGAAAATTTTAATGATATAGCATTAGTTAATAATCTTTTAATCATAACAAATAAATATTCCAAACAAAATAATATTAGCAAAGAAACTCAAGATATTACTGGATTAGATAGCTATAACATACCGCAGTCATTACAAGACTTTTTGTATTATAAAATATTATATATGAAATATTTTGAGAAATTTCAAAGCAACTATTTATTGAATAAAATGGCAATAGAATTCCCAAAAAGTATGGTAAATGCTACAAATAAGATTCTGAAAACTAACTTCAAGCACAATAATTTGTTGCAAATGCAGAATCATTTCAAACTTACTAATTTTGAGCCAACAAACCCATTAGCAATACAACAATGTAAAGCAGGTAGCATTAGTTATGTGGATAAAAATTTATGTATAACTAATATATTTTTGCCATGGATAGAATATTTGCAATCTACATTAAAACAAAGAAATAGTTATGATTTTTTTCCTATATATACAGACCATAAGCTTTGTTTGCTTGTGTGGCATGATAAAACAATGATGTATCCAAACAATAAAGATGGTTTTTGTGATATTTTATATATAGAACTAAATAAAAAATATAAAAACAATAAGATACAAAAAAACAAAATACACAAATATTAAACAATTTGGAAAGATTTTTGCTTATTGCTATGTGATTGCTAAATAATTAGCTTATAAACTAACTCTAAGGATAGAATATGCAAACAGGATATTATGGTGCTACCGGTGGCATGGTTACACAATTTAACCGCTTAGATATTATATCAAACAATCTTGCAAATCTTAATACAAATGGTTTTAAAAGAGATGATGTTGTTATTGGGGATTTTTTGCGTATGACACAAGGACATCAAGATACTCTCCCTATACCAGATGATACAAAAGCAGCGGCAAAGTTTATTAACAGAACTATGACAAGAGTGCCAACTATAGCAGAAGAATATACAGATTTTTCTGTTGGCTCTATGGAACATACAGAAAATACTCTTGATTTTGCATTAAAAGCACCGAATACTTTTTTTGCAGTTCAAACTCCAAATGGTATTGCATACACTAGAAATGGTGGTTTTAGCATAAGTGATGATGGTTATTTGGTAACGCAAGAGGGTTTTCATGTATTGTCTAGAGATGGAATTGATAATGGTGGTGGAATTTTAATGAATTCTAATATGCAGATTTCAGTAGATAAAAATGGCAATATTAATTTTAAAGAATTGGGAAATGAGGGTATTGCGGATAATATAGCAGGAGGTAGTCTTGCTGTTGTAACTTTTGATAATCCAAAATTTCTTAAAAAAATTGGTAGCAGTCTTTATATTGAAGAAAGAAAAGAGCAAGATAATACAGATTCAGATGGTTTAGCTGGTGCGAATTTAGTATATAATAGCGGTTCTGTTGAACAAGGTTTTTTAGAAAAAAGCAATGTAAATGCGATTTTAGAGATGACAAGTATGATTGAAACAAATCGTTTAGTTGATATGTATTCTAGAGTGATGAAAACACATATGGATGAATTAAACTCTGAAGCAATAAGTAAATTGGCAGCAAGAGCATAAATATTACACTAACTTAAAGCATAATAAGTAGTAGGAAATCTAGATATTTATTATGTTTATTGAATAGATACGCTTTAAATAAAAATATGTTTTATATTTAATATTATATTTCAAATGTAATAAATTTTATAATAATATTTATTGATTTGTTAAATATAAAATATTATTTATTGTATAAATTTGCTAGTAATCAAATGTATATTTTATTATTAAAACTTTTACATATAAGAATGTATTAATGTAAATATATTAAAATATTTTATTGTAACTCTATTTGATAAACTAAGGTTATATTTATTTTATGGTATTTTACAATATAAATTTAATAAACTTATGCTTATATTATATTTGTTTCCCCCCTAATAATACTTTAGCATAATTATGTAAAGCAATTTTACATTTTTCTTACTCTTACAATCATAACCATAATGATTTCTCGATTTGTTTGTAAGAATTCTTAATAAAATCCACCAATAACAAAACCTGCTTGAAAACAAAAGTTAAAAATATCTTGTATAGAGATATAATAGCATTGCTTTTTTGGTTACCCATCAATAGTAATATCATAAAACCATGAGAGATTATATATTTTTTAGTAAGCACAATAAAACATAGATATTGTGTAGTAAATACAAAAATACTATATCAGCTAATATCTCATAAAGTGCTATAACGAGGGGTTTAATATTAGTAATATCAATAATTTCTTATTAGCAACAGCCTTTGTAAATGACAAACTTTGCTTTAATGATAATAATATTCCTTGTTTTGTTGCATCTGCAATATAAAATTCAATTTTATTTGGTATATTGTGTTTGCATTTTATTTGCTAATGCAATCATTTTTTCATTATAATCAAATACAACAACACAAATGTTATTTTTTACTTAAATATGCAGAGTTAATTGCCACAAGCAACATCCAAAATATAATCCACATAATTTAAATTTAAAGGTTTGTAGCTTTAAGATATACTATTTCTCTATGGAATACATTTGAAGAAATCCCTTATTACATTATATAAAAAATGTTGCATTTTGATTCCATGTTGCTTTACCCTTTTCTTTTAAACACTACATAGATTCTCCTTTTGTGTTATATCTCAACAATTACAAAAGCAAAAATATTAGGGATATTAAGCTTTATGTTAGCATAAATATTACATAATGAGAATTTAACAATAAATATATTCTTTTGGCATGTAGTCATGGGTATTTGTCTTTGATATTGAGATATATAAAAACTACAACAAAAATTTTAGATTCTAAACTAGTGATAAAGAATATAAAATTGTTTTATTTTAGTATGCATCTTTATAGTTTATGCAAAATGTTTTATGGTTTTTTTGTAGTAGGGGTTGTAACAACAATATCTTTTTTAATTTTATCAAATATATTTTTTCCTATACCCTTTACTTCCATAATATCTTCTATTTTTTTAAATCTAGTATTATTTCTATATTCTATTATAGCTTTAGCCTTAGTTTCTCCTATACCACTTAAAGACATAAGCTCTTTTTGACTTGCTGTGTTTATATTTACTGCACTAAATAATATGCTAGATAATATCGCAAATAAACAAAATATTTTTTTCATGATAACTCCTATTTTACATGTTATCTTATATCAATAACAATATAATATACAAAACTTCTTGCATTATACCATAAAAAATTATAAAAATTAAATGTTTTTTGTTTTAAATTCTCTTATTTTATGTATATCATTTATTTATTTAATGATTTTGTTTTTGGCAATGCTTTAACTAAAATTTTATATAAAATAAAAACTATGCTATAATATCAATAATTCTTATAACGAAAATAGGGTGAGGTTTTATTGTGAGCATTCTTGGTATGCTTTTTCGACCGCTTTTTGCAACTGTATTAATTGCTGTAAATTATAGCGATTCATCTTGTAGTGTTAAGGTTGTAAAGAAACGCGGTGGGAGTATAGTGGAAGAAATAGACAAAGAGTTTAAGATTCTAAATGGTGAATTATCTGTTGAGGTAATTAAATATATTAAGAAAATTAAATCTCGTTATGCTTTTAGCTATTTAGCAATTATTAGCAAAAATGTAGAACAAGTATTAGTGCCGGGAACAAAGAAAAGTCAATTTGGTGCATTTAATGTTAATGAAAAAGAATATAAGTTTGTTAAATTACCAAGTGCATTTGCTTTTATATTAAAAGATGATATAGTTAAATATCAAAACATATTTAAAAAAGCAAAGGGGCTTGATTTTTTATTTTCTCCATTTGTATTGCTTTTTTTTAAATCTAAAAGTTTTGTTGGAGATAGACCAAAGCTTTTTGTATTACAGGAAAAAGATGAGCTTTGCACATTGATTGCAACTCGTAAGAGTATTTTATATGGTTCTTTTTTGCCTATGAGTGCAGGAGAACAAGTAACTCATGTTGGGGCTAAATTGCCACCATCTCTTTCAGAAAGCACTTTAGTGGCAGAAACAACTCATAGTGGCTCCACTGCACAAGGACTTGATGATTTAAATACAGAGCTTGGTGGGCTTGAAGATGAATTAGAAGATTTTGAAAATTTTGATTTTGATAGTTTACCTAGTGACACTGGAGAAAACATTAGTGGTTCTAGTGAAAGTGATGATAGTTCTACTATGGATAACTTAAAAGATTTGGGTCGTTCTACAACAATTATAAATCTTTTAAATGCTGCTATAAAAGATTTTTATAATAATTCATTGTATGAAAGTGATTTCATAGAAGAAGTGGTATTTTTTGATTGTTGTGGAATTTCATTGCAAGCTATTGATAATATAAAGTCAAATCTTATGATAGATTTTTCACTTGTGGCACTAGACTTGCTTAAAGAACTCGCAAATGTTATACAAATAGAACTAGATGGTTAAGGAAAATTAATATGACTTATAGTTTTACAAAAGCAACTTCAAAACATGTTTTAAAGCCTGTTACAAAGATTTGGGCATTTTATTTTATAATAGCCTTTGGGATTCTTGTGGTATTTAAAGTAAATTTATTATTGCAAATAGAAAGTTTAAAAGAATCTCAAGAAAATATGAAAGCAGAGCAAAAAAGAATATTAAAAACAACGCAATCGTTAGAAAAAGAAGGTGAAAGACTCCATTATGAGTTAGGAGTTGCTTCGCAGATTAAAAATAGAGATGAAAAATTAAGAACACAAATTAAAAATATAATCAATATGATACCACAAGGTATTCAAATATCTGAAATAAAATTTGATAATCAAATATTATTTATACGAGGCACAACAATTAGTAAAGAATTGTTTGAAACTTCATTACAATCACAATTAAGAACGATATATTCTATGAGCAATGCTAGTTTTTATGAGTTACCAAGTGGTTGGTTAAACTTTGAATCAATTAGTCAAACTATTGGTGATGATGGATTGATAGAAAGGATTGATGAAATTAGATGATTAAAATTTAGTTGTTTATTGTATTAAATATTAAATTTTATTTTTATATTATTTTTTGTTGGGAGTTTAAGGTGATATTTCTTAAAGATACAGAACCAGATATTATATTTAGACATTTTATATGGAGCGTGTTGTTTATTGCTGCAGTTGCATATTATATAAATACATATATATTGCCAAATGTTGAGGATTATAAAGAACAAGTGCGTTTTACTAGGGTAACAAGTGAAGTTCTTGAAAACACTAAAGCAATTAATTTAAATGCACAATCACAAGTAAATTCATTTTCTGATAGCAACTATGAAAAGTTGAAGGTTTTTGGTGGCAATATTAATGAATCTATAATAAAGAAAAACCTACCAAAAGGATTTTTGCGTATAAATGTTAAAAAAATTGGCGAGAAAGTTATTCCACAAGATCAACTTAAAAAACAATTTTATTCTATTAATGGAGAAGTGAGTATCAATAATTTATCGCTTGTTTTTGATATTGTCCCAACACTACACACAAAAAATATAAGTGCTATATTAGAATTACCATTGTCTTTAAAAAAAACACCAAAAGGCAATCTTTCATTTGAAACAAAAATAGCTATAACACAAAGCACTTATGCAAGATAGAATTTAAGGATAATATATGGGAGATAAAAAACTATTTGATGAAAAATGGGAATCTATTGTTTATAATCAATGTGAAAAGAGAGGATATTTTGAGCCTGATTGTCATTCCAAAAAATTAAATCCAACATTACCAAAAGATTCTAAGACATTTTGCATTATGATGCCACCACCAAATGTAACCGGTGTTTTACATATAGGACATGCTTTAACTTTTACTTTACAAGATATTATTACTAGATATAAAAGGATGGATGGATATGAGACATTATGGCAACCGGGTTTAGATCATGCAGGCATTGCAACACAAAATGTGGTAGAAAAACAACTTTTAGCTAAAAATATAAAAAAAGAAGATATTGGTAGAGAAAATTTTATTAAAAAAGTATGGGAATGGAAAGAAGAGAGTGGTGGTGCGATTCTAGAGCAAATGCGTATAATGGGATTTTCACCCGCATTTAAAAGAGTTCGTTTTACAATGGATAAAGGGCTTGAGAATGCGGTAAAAGAAACCTTTAAATCATGGTATGAAAAAGGTTTTATTTATCGTGGAGAGCGTATGATAAATTGGTGTACCCATGATGGTGCATTAAGTGATATTGAAGTAGAATATGAAGAAAATAACACTAAATTATACTACTTAAGATACTATTTAAGTAATGAATCTAGTAAAGATTCTGATATAAAATATATAATTGTAGCTACAACTAGACCAGAAACATACTTTGGGGATACAGCATTAATGGTAAATCCAAATGATGATAGATATAAGCATTTAATAGGCAAGAAATTAGTATTGCCACTAATTAATAGGGAGATACCAATTATTGCAGATTCTATAGTTGATATGGAGTTTGGGACAGGTGCAGTAAAAGTAACACCAGCACATGATATTAATGATTATGATGTTGGCATAAGACATAAATTAGAGAGTATTGTTGTGTTTGATAAATATGGAATCTTAAATGAACATTGCGGTGAGTTTAATGGTATTGAGAGATTACATGCTAGAGAAAAAATTATTCAAAAATTACAAGATGAGGGTTTTGTAGAAGATATACAAGATTATACAAATAAGATTGGTAAGTGTTATCGTTGTGGTAATATAATAGAGCCATATATATCAAAACAATGGTTTGTTAAAGCAGATATAGCAAAAGGTGCTATTAGACGCGTAGCAAATAATGAAACTACATTTTATCCTAGTCAATGGAAAAATAACTATAACGCATGGATGAGAGATTTAAGAGATTGGTGTATTAGTCGTCAATTATGGTGGGGGCATAGAATTCCGGTATTTTATTGTGAGTGTGGAAATGAATTTGCAAGTATTGAGTCATCACCAAAATGTCCAAAATGCAATAAAGACAAAGTAACACAAGATAGTGATGTGCTTGATACTTGGTTTAGCTCTGCTTTATGGAGTCATAGCACATTGGGTTTTAGAAATGGTGATTTTGGTAAAGGAACATTATGGAGTAGTAATGATTTAGAAAAATTTCATCCTAATTCTTTACTTATAACAGGTTTTGATATATTATTCTTTTGGGTAGCAAGAATGCTTTTAAGTGCTGATGTAAATTGTAGTGAAATAGCATTTAAAGATATTTATTTACATGCTTTAGTCCTTGATGAAAAAGGGCAGAAAATGAGTAAATCAAAAGGTAATGTAATAGATCCATTAACATTATGCAAAGAATATAATCCAGATATTGTTCGTTTTACTTTAGCGTTTTTGTGCATACAGGGTAGAGATATACGATTGTCAAAAAAGCAATTAGAAATAACAAGAAATTTCACAAACAAAATAATAAATGCAATGAATTTTTTAAAGCTATATGCAGGACAATTAGATTCTAATTATACATTTATGGAGAGATATTATTTAAGTGAGTATGAAACAGATCTTGGAATCTATATGAAATCTAGACTTAACTTAGCTATATTTGAAGCTAGAAATGCTCTTGATACATATAGATTTGATTTATATGCAAGTATTTTATATCGTTTTTTATGGAATGAATTTTGTGATATTGGGATTGAATTTGCAAAGGCTAGTAAGCAAAGTGTTTTTGAATTAGCAAGTATTCTTATAGAATCTATGAAGCTTTTGCATCCATTAATGCCGTTTTTAAGTGAATATATATATCAAACACTATTAAATAGAGATATAGAAAATGGTCTTTTAGATTTTGATTCTATAATGGTAGAATCTTTTCCTATGGATTTAGATAGAAATATTAATATAGAAAATGCTTTTTCTATTATACTAGATTCTATAACCACTATTCGTAGAATGCGTGTAAATTTGGGTATTAGCAATGATGCTGTAAGTGATGTGTTTATTGAAGTTAAAGATATAGATAGAAAGAATCTAGAATCTTTACAAATAGGTGGTAAATATTGTAGTTTTAATGATTTGTTTATTCCATTTATCATAAAACTTGCAAAAGTAAAAGAAATTAAATTTGTAGATTCTAAACCAAATGATTGTATAGCAGATATTGGTGAATATACTAAGATATACATTAAGTCAAGTGATTTTGATGTAAATGGAATTTTAGATAGATTAAATAAGCAAGAAGACAAAATACAAAAAGAAATAAACAAAATAGAATCTATGTTAAATAATGAAAAATTTATAGAAAATGCACCAAAAGATATAGTGCAACAAAATAAACAAAGTTTGCTAGATTTAAAAGAAAAGTTATCAAGAATAATAGATGAAAAGAATAGTTTAATCATGGATTAATTGTATAATTAATAAAATTCGTTATTTATTTGAGTATTAACATTAAATTATATTTATTTTAATTGTTAGTTAAAATAAGTTTTTGGTATAATTAATTACAAAATTTATTCTTTTAATTAAGGATAATTATGTCAAACTTAATAAAAAAAGAAGTGTGTTTATATACAGATGGCTCTAGCTTGGGAAACCCTGGAGCTAGTGGGTTTTGTGCTTTACTTGAATATAAAGCAAAAAATGGTGAGTTGGTATATAAGCAAGTTAGCGGTGGAGAAGCATATAGCACAAATGGTAGAATGGAATTAAAAGCTGTTATTGAGGGATTAAAGCTTCTTATAGAGCCTTGCAGTGTTATCGTAGTTAGTGATTCAAAATATGTATGCGATTCTATAGAGCATTATTTGCCTAATTGGCAAACAAAAGGATTTAAAGATGTTAAGCATACAGATCTATGGGGAGAATATATTCATTTAAGCAAAAACCATGAAATAAAAGTTAAATGGGTAAAAGCACATAATGGGCATCCGCAAAATGAACATTGTGATAAAATAGCAAGACTAAATGCACAAAGGTTTATGCAAAATGAATAGTTGTTTATGACTTAATTATTTAAAGCTTTTTGATTCATAGAATCTAGTCTTTTATCTTTTAACTTCGCATTATAAATGCTATTATAGCTATACTCTCTTGGATAATTTGATGGTGTATTTTTAAATGTTTAGTGAGTTATGCTTATTTTTTATAACATGTATATTATAGGTTTTTGTGATTTTTTTGATACTTTTTTATACATTTTACTGATATTTAACATCTCCACAAATATGATCAATTACTATCCAATCTTTTAAGCGTATATTTTCTATTATAAACAAATTGCTATTATATAATATTTGTGATGGCATAATAACAATTTTATCTACATTATCAATTAAATACGCAGCCCAAAAGCTAAATGTAGAATTAGCCATAATAGCATGTTTGCAAGATCTCATTAATTCCATCTCTTCTATTGCATTGCCTTCATTATTTTCATCTATAAAATCAAATTTCATATTTTTTTTAATATCATCATTAATATAATGTAAAAAATTATCTTTACACCATTTAATATCATTACTAAATATAAAAATATAAGGCTCACTTAATTTTTGTTTAATAATTTTTAATGCGTTATTATAATATGTTGCACCTAGATTAATATGTATAGAATTATGTGCTAAATAATCCCCTCTTCTAATATGTAAGAATACAGAATTTTTAGTATTTATAATATTATCTTTTATCTTAGCGTTATTGATTGATAATGGTTTTTTGAGTGTAAAATCTTTTTTAATAATATCTTCTATATTTTTAAAATATATAATATTTTGAAAATAACCTTCAAAATAAGAATATGGATTAAATTCTTTAATATTGCTAAATTTTTGTAAAAAATCTATATCTTCAATAAAATAAATTTGTTTTCTTTTTTTCTGTATTTTTTCTGGTATAAAATTTTTATAGATTCTATAAAATATATTTTGTTTGTTTAATTTTTTGTATTGCAATAAATATTCATTAAAATTAAAATCATTTATGATAGGCAGTGAAATATTAAAGTCAATTATTTCTAAATTACGAATACTAGTATGAGTGGATACTACCCCCCCCACCCCATTAATATCGCTTTTATACATTGTATTATTGGCATATAAACTAGCATCAAGCAAAACTTCAAAACCCTTAGATTCTAAAGATTTAGTAAAGGCATATTGAAACATTTGATTTCCTAAACCACCTATTAATTTAACTATCATTTAATATCCTTTAATTTAAATAAAACATATATAAATCCCAAAAATTTAATTTCCTTAATAAAATTATACTTATTTCTTTGAATAGATATGATTTATGTTAAAAATTTATAAATTAAAACATAAATCTAAATCCACCATTTATTTCAAAGGTATTTGGTAGATTTGATCCACCAAAATGTGTATTACTAATATGAATTATAGAGCTTAATGTTTGTGTGATTCCAAATTCAAGCATGGCATTTAATTCATTTTGTATTAGTCCAGTTTTATTTCCGCCATAATATTGTGTGCCATTAAAAAATGTAGCACCATAAACAAAATACATATTAAGTTTATTGTCTAATATTCCTATCCTAGAAGCGGCATAAATTAAATGTGCGTTTTTACCCATTTTGATTGCTCTACCACCCCATACAAAAAAAGGCTGTATGTTTGTGTAAAATGAGCTAGATAGATCAACTTGCGTTCCATTTCCAACACCTAAAACACCTAGACTACCCATACCAGCATTACCATTTGTTAGATAGCCCACCATAACATCAATATTTTTGTATCCTATTGTAAATTTAGAATCAAATAAGAATGTATTATCTCTAAAGGAATGTATATTTTTATGATTTTCGAAACTCCCAGCAATACCCACATCAATCCCAAACCACCATAAATTACCACCATTAAATCTATTTGCCCAATGAAATCTAGCACCAGCAGTAACAAAAACTCCGGGTATAAAAGTGCTAAATCCATTAATAAATATCGTGTTTTTAATATCTTTTTGTTCCTTAGATAGATAATATTTTAAGCCGATATTAAACCATCCGGTTTTGTCTAATTGATTAAATTGTGTCATTTCATAATAATTTACTCTACCATATTTATACGCCCATATAGATTCAATTATAAGATTTCTAAAGCTACCATTCCTTACCCATATACCATCTATTAAATGATTTATCCATTCATTTATTGGTTGAAATCTACCTGCTTTTATAGCGGTATCACCATCAAAATATTCAACAAAAGATTCTCCTAAGGCAACGCTACTATCTCCTACAACATTATTTTCTATATTCCCATAAAAGTCTTTTTTTGATCCATAGTTATAATTTAATAATGTTTGTGCGGCTCTAAATGATATTGCAGCTCTAATGTTATAATAAAATCCAGTTGTATATCCTAATCCTATAGAAGCATTAATAAATCCAGCATTACCCAAAAGTTTATTAGAATTATATAAGTTATTTGTGTAAAACCCATTAGCACCATTGCTTGATATATAGTCTCCATACAATACAACATCAACTTGTTTCGTCCCATTAAGAAGAGCGGAATCAAGTGTTTTATATTTACCAAAGGCAAGGCTTGATAGAAACAATAAAAATATAAAAAAACGCATTAATATCCTTATAATGTTAAGCACAAATTTTTATAAATAAATTTACATAAATCTTGTTATTCTATCCAAAGATTATCAAGTAGTCGTATATTTCCAACCTTAACCGCAAGTAAAAATATACAATTTTTCGCTTCTTTAGCAATACTTAAATTATGTTTATAAAAATCTAAATAGTTTATATTCGTATTTTTTAGAATTTTTAATGCTTCTTTTTTTAATACTTTTATATCAGTTTCATTTTGTTGTTTGATTAGAGATTCTATATGATATATTGTTTTTGGTATTGCTAATGCCTTTTCTCTGTCTTTAATGCTTAAATATACATTGCGTGAGCTTAATGCTAATCCATCATTATCTCTTACTATGGGCATTGCTATAATTTTTATTGGAATAAATAAGTGCCTTACCATTTGTTTTATTATTAGCAGTTGTTGTGCATCTTTTTTGCCAAAGTAAGCATTTGTTGGCATAATTAAATTAAAAAGTTTTAATACAATTTGTAGTACACCTTTAAAGTGAGTAGGTCTATAATATCCTTCAAGTATATATCCCGTTTTCTTTGGTGGCTCTATTGAAACTTCATCTGTATCTTCATACATTATTTCTTTTGTAGGTGCAAATACTATATCAACTCCTAAATTATTGCATAACTCTAAATCTCTATCTAATGTGCGAGGGTATTTATCTAGATCTTCTGTTGGTGCAAATTGTGTTGGATTTACAAATATAGATACAATACTTATAATATTTTGCTTTATACTTTCTTCTATAAGGCTTTTATGTCCATTATGCAATGCACCCATAGTTGGTATTAGCCCTATATTTATATTTTTAAGCATTAAACTATTAGAGTTTTTTGTACTACTTGTATTCTCACAAGGTATGCCTTTATTTTGATGTTTTTGGTTTATGTATTTTATATATTGTTCTTGTTTTTTTGATATTGCTTTTTTTATTTCTTCTTTTGTTGTTGCAACAATCATTTTATGTTTATTTACTTGTTTAAATTGTTTATAATTTAATATTTCTTCTAAACCCATATGTTCTCCTAAAATAAACTTAGATTCTATATTAAATTTTTATACAATTTGATATATTAATGTATTTTGTAATGTTATTTTTAGGTATATAAGAAATATTTGCAATTTATTTTAAAGTTCCATCTACGCTAACACATACTTGATTGCATTCTGTATTGCTACATACCATTTCACATTTTGTGCTAACAAATACACTAGAAGCTTTAGGTTTTTTACTAGAACATGCACTAAAACTTATAATACATATAATACACATTGTTAAAGACACTTTTTTCATCTTAACTCCTATAAATAATAAATGTCAAGCAAAAATGAATCCATATTGCATGATAATATAAAAATATTGAATTTTTAATATAAAAACTCGTGCTCTTTAAGTGCTTGTTTGGGTGGCAACAATACTTTACCAAAGTTTAGAGATACCCCTAAGAGTAGATTTGATGCTGACTCTTTTATATCATCTGCCTTTAATACATAATATCTTAATAATGGTGATATACTTAAGCTTTTAAAAAGTTTTGCTTCAATTCTAGTTTCTAATAAAAATTGATAGCTTGGTAAAATTTTTGATGTTTTTTCATTGAATAAATACCTTTTAAGATTCATTGTGTATGTCCAACGTATGCTACTATTAATTTTATATTCAAGAGAGATTCCAATTTCTATTCCCATCCCATTAAGTTTTGTGTTTGGGTTGAAATCATGTTCACCAAACAAATCAAAGTATAAGCTTTTTATATATTTACCATCAAATAATTTAGCACCCACCATATAGTTTATTATATGTCGTCTTCCAATTTTTGGAGTAGGATTAAATTCTGTTTGATATGAAGATCGTATATATGGACCCATTTCAAATGTTTCAAACCCCCAATCAAAATCCCACATTCTTTGTGTATAATCTGTTGAAAACAATAGTTTGTCTAAATTTTTGTTTGTTATAAGTTTTGTTTCGTTTTGCTTAATTTGTGTAAAGCCATATTCAGCATTAATTGAATTAAACACAACAAATCGTGGTGCATACAAATTACCATCTAAAGTAAAAAAAAATTGCAATGCCATTTGAGAGTTACCTTTTAGGTTGCTATCAGAAAATCCCTTATATGGCAATTGATTTGTTAATGATGATTGTGAAAAATTTAATGCAATTCTATTTAAATCAACTTCCCAACCCACTTTATCTTGATTTATATCTGCTTTTGCCTGTATAAATGGTAAAAGCGGAGCGGACCATAATAAAGAAAAACAAAAAATAAGATATAAAATTACAAATTTTTGCATGTAAAGCCTAAATATTATTAAAATTTATTACATTAATAAATAATAGTTACTTTTTGTATTATTTACAACCCTTTAATTATAAAGTTTTTATCTTTATATTATTATGTAGTGATTTGAATCACCATAATATTTTTTATTAATGTGTTTTATATCAAAGCATAAATTTTAGATTTTAATATATTATGTTTTGCAATATAAAACTATAGTTATATAAAACATAGCACAATATTAATTTAATAAAGTAATCGTATTTTACCATAATTTCATTTTACAAAAGATTAAAGATTTATCCATAAGTTGAATTATTACTTATAAACCCCTATTGTTATATTATATTTAAATATTTTTTACATTATTTGATTTAATATAATAATTCATTATTTTTTTATCATAATTAATGTAGTTTTTGTTTGTTTTGTGATTTTAACAATAATTTATTATAAGCTAAAATTACAATTTTTAATATTTTTTGGATTTTATTGTTATTTAATCTTTTGGATTTTCAAATATAATCATATTGTCTTCAATAAATTCTATGGCATCACCATTTTCTAAAATTATATCTGCTATATTTTGCATTACAATTTCTTGCAAATAGTTTTCTTTGCATGAAATATTTAATATTATCTCATAATACATTAAATTTGTGATATCTAAATTTTCTTGTTCCATAAATATTCCTAATTTGCATTATTTATTTTTTGAAGTTCTTCTTCCTCTTCTTTTATTGCCTCTACCATTTGAGCATATAACTTTAAACTTTCCTTTGCATCTTCTTCATCAATTTTTCCCATTATATACCCAACATGCAATAAAACAAAATCACCAACAACAACATCATCTTGCATTAAATCTAAACTTGCTTCGCGTTTCACGCCTAATGTATCAAGTGTTGCCATATTTGTTTCTAAATTAATACTTATAACTTTGGATGGAATTGCTAAACACATAAAAACACTCTAATTAAAATTAAATTATGATTCTATCACAAAATGGCAATTCATAAGTATGTAAAAATATTAATTTGCAATTAGATTGTAAAATTATCATGTTTTGCATCTAGAATCTAACTTTTCAATTATTTTAAATATTATTAATTATTTTGAAAATTTTGCAAACTATATTAAAATATAACTTCAAGCATTAAATAGTAAAACTTTATAATGAAATATTAACTATTAAACAAATATTGCAATTATGGTGTAAATATTTAGTGTTATAAGTGGCAATTACAAATTAAAATTGTTTTATAAATCAATTTCTTTTTTATATAAGAAATAGATTTATATTTTATTGTATTTTATTTAAGTGTTATATGGGTAAAGTGTTTTACATCATTCCACCCATACCACCCATTCCACCCATGTCTGGCATTGCAGGAGCTGGTTTATCTTCTTTTATATCAGTAATTGCTGCTTCTGTTGTAAGAAGTAGGCTTGATATAGAAACAGCATTTTGTAATGCAACTCTAGTAACTTTTAAAGGGTCAATTATACCCGCTTTAAACATATCTACATATTCTCCATTACTAGCATTAAATCCTAATTTAGAATCTTTTGACTTGCTAACTTCATTAATAACAACACCACAATCATAACCTGCATTAGTAGCAATTTGTGCTAAAGGTGCTTTAATTGCACGATGAATAATATCAAATCCTATATTTTCATCTCCTTTTAAATGTGCGTTTTTTGCATTTACCTTATTTGCTGCATGTATTAATGCTGCACCACCACCAATTACAATACCTTCTTCAACAGCTGCTTTTGTAGCCGATAATGCATCATCTACTCTATCTTTTTTCTCTTTCATCTCCACTTCACTAGGAGCACCAACTTTGATAACAGCAACACCACCAGAAAGTTTTGCAAGTCTTTCTTGTAATTTTTCTTTATCATAATCACTTGTGGTTGTTTCAATTTGAGTTCTAATTTGAGATACTCTTTCATCTACTGCTTTTTTCTTGCCCTTTCCATCTACTATTGTAGTATTGTCTTTGTCAATTACAATTCTACTAGCTTGTCCCAAATGATTCATGTCAATGCTTTCAAGCATTAACCCAACTTCTTCGCTAATTACTTCACCACCAGTAAGAATTGCTATATCTCTTAACATTTCTTTTCTTCTGTCTCCAAACCCTGGTGCTTTTACTGCTGCTACATTTAAAACTCCACGAAGTTTATTTACAACTAAAGTTGTCAAAGCCTCCCCTTCTAAATCTTCTGCAATGATTAAAAGAGGTCTCCCACTTTTCATTGTAGATTCTAAAATAGGAAGAATATCTTTCATAGAAGTTATTTTTTTATCTGTTATAAGAATGTATGGGTTTTCAAGTTCAGTATTCATTTTGTCTGCATTTGTAACAAAATATGGGCTTAAATAACCCCTATCAAATTGCATACCTTCAACTATACTTAGTTCATCTTCAATGCCTTTTGCCTCTTCAACTGTTATAACGCCATCTTTTCCAACTTTATCCATTGCATTAGCAATTAGTTTTCCAATATTTTCATCAGAATTAGCAGAAATT
>JARIAP010000001.1 GCA_029257755.1 Helicobacter sp. | reverse complement strand
TAGTAACACTATATTCTTTAAAACCTAATTTCCTTTTCTTTGATACTCATATTATTCTCCAAAATTACAAAGGAATTCAAAGCAAAACATAATCTATAAATTTATTTAGGTTAGTAGTTTCTCAACTACATTTAAGTTTTACTTTGGTTACCGAAATTTTCTAACAAATTCACTTAAAATAAATTTAAAGAGTGATAAAACTTAACATTTTTTATAATATGTGTTAATTTTTTACCTTTTTTATATTTTTTACATGTTCTTGATAGGTATGTGCAAAATCATGTGTTCCATTTTTATTACGCATAAAGTATAAATAATTTGTATGTGCTGGAAATATTGCTGCTTTTATTGCTTCAACACTTACACTTCCACTAGGTGTTTTTGGAATCCCTATATATTTATATGTATTAAATTCTGTTGTATCATTTCTTATTCTATCTGGTGTAATTTTCATATGAGAATATTGTCCATAATTTAGAGAACCATCCATTTGTAATGGCATATTTATGGCAATACGATTATCTATAACACTAGCAACAATAGGCATTTCTTCAATATTTGCTGCTTCCTTTTGTATAATAGAGGCTTTTGCTATAATCTCAAACCAAGAATTTATTTCATAATGTCCAATTAATTCTTTAGCTAATTTTTCATGTTGTTTTAATGAGGTATCAATTAAATATTTAATTATGAATTCTTCATTTGCATGGTATGGAAAACTATATGTATTAGCAAGTATTACACCATCATTATATGGAGAATATTTATTGTAATATAATTCTAACTTTTCAATATCAAGTTTAAATATATTTGCAATATTACGCAAAAAAAAGTAACTTGTTTCACCAGGAATTAGTGTAATATTAGTCATAGCAGATTTAGATATTGTAATAGCATATAAGAATTCTGCTTTACTTAATGTTTTTTTTGGTAGCTCTATCCAACCACTTTGTGGATTGCCAATTAATCTTAAAAAATATGCGTCTAAAAAGCTAACTTTATATCCTTTATCTTGTAAATATGATATAATTATTTTAGTAGAACCTTTAGGAATGAAAATAATTTTTTCAGATTTCATAGGGATTAACAAATAAAAACAAAAAGATAAGATAATTATTAAAAATATTTCAAAGAGTATATTGACAATGCCAGAAAAAGAACGAAGTGAAAAATTAGGTTTAAATTTATTAGATAATGAATTTATCCATGATAATAATGGTGGCATTACTCCACTAGAACAAGAAACAATAGAAATATTTGAAAAAGGTGATAATAATTTATTACAATCAAATTTAGATTCTAATGCACTTAAAGAAGAAAATCTAATAGCAAATAAATCTTTAAAAAATTTACAGAATAAAGACTTTGAAAAAATAAAGAAAGTTTTAGGGAACATATTCTTTATAAAAAAAGTTAAGGATAATAATATTTTATCTAGCATCAATATCCCTTATATTAAATTTTTATTTTCTAATAATACACTAAAACAAACAATACTACCAACATTAAAAGAAAATGTTGATAAAAACCCAAATGCAAAAAAGCAATATAGCTTAATTTCTAAGATACCTATAATAGTAATAGATTTAAATTATAAAGTAGATAAGGATAACTCTAAACCGTTAGTATATACAAAAGAAGAATTAATGTTAAATATGAAGACAAAAAAACAAAAGAAAAAATCATCTTTATTAAGATTAAGTTTATTTTTTATAACTCTTCTTGTAATATTTTTTATTGGCTATAGAATTTTATTGAAAGGTATATATGTTGAAAGCTTACAAATTTCAAACATAAAGCTTGATAATGTGTTTTTACAATTACAAAATAAGCTTATTTTAGAAATAAACTCATTGAAAATAGTTAAAGGTGATGAATATAACGAAAGTGATGATAAAAAATCGTTATTAGAAAATATAAATTCTATTGTAGGAAATATACAAAAAACGCTTTATGCTTTAAGTTATTTTAAAAAACTTGAAATAAAGAATCTATATATTAACGAACAACAATGGGAAATACATTATACAGATTCAAGTTATATTGTAAATGGACCAACATTTAATGCTATTTTTGATATAACAAATAATAAGAATAATCTATATTTGAAAATAAATAAATTTCAATTAAAAAACATAGCAATTCATCTTGAAGGTGATTTTATATATTCTATACCACAAAAACAATTTTTATTTAATATAAATAGTATTAAAAATGAAAATGAAAAAGAACAAATAAATTTAAATGGTTATACAGATTTTGATTCAATAATTATAAATGGTAAAAGCACAAGTATTAAAAATTTATTTATTATTAAACCTTTTATAGATAATATAGAAGATAATAAATTGCGTTTAACATTACAAAATTGGATATTTAATAATATTAAATATTCATCTTTTAGTATTCCTAGATTTAAAATGAATATATCACTTAATAACATAGGATATACTTTACTACATAATACAATGGTAGATATTGATATAAAAGATCCAGAAGTTACTTTAGCAAAAGATTTAAAACCAATAAAAGCAGATAAAGTATTACTAGAATTTAAAGATACAAATTTAAAGATACAACCAATACAAGCAAATTTTGCCGGTATGGATTTGAGTGGTTCTGAAGTATTAATTGCAAATATGCCTCATAGTGATGTTATTATTGATCTAAATGGTAAAGATGTAAGAATTGATTCTAATTTAAAAAAACTTATAGAGCATTATGGTATAGATTTACCACTATATCAAAAACCTATAACACATATAAACAAGAAAAAAAAATCAAAACACTCAAAAGATTCTAAACTAAATAATGCGATAGTCCAACAAGCAATAAATAACACAGAAAGTATAGTTACAAAAGCATTAAATACATCAAAAAATACACAACCTCTAGAAAATCAAGACAATATACTAAAAGCACAAATAGCAGAACATAGCACACAACAAAAAATAGAATCTATGGAATCAAACGCCAAAGAAATAAATAATAATCTTTATGATAAAATTTTAGAATTAAATCCAAACACAACACTTACAAATGAGCTTTTATATAACCCAAATTATGTTGATAATGAACTTACTAGTATGCATATCAAAATATCAATTAAACATAATGAAAAGAAACAAGATACCCCACTCTTTTATCTACAAGGAATAATACAAGCACAGAATACAGAATTAAACCTATATAACATTCCACTAAAAGCAAAAAAAATGAATGTAGCCCTTGATATAACACCAAGTCAAAAAATAATATATATTAATGGAAATAATGTAAAATGGAATAGTTTAGTAAATGCTGATATTAATGCTATACTTGATGTAGGTAAAGGTAAATTACAAGCAAATACATATATCCATCAAGCAATATTAAATACAACAAACTTAAAAGATTTAAAATTAAGTTCAAATAACAATAGTAACAATAAAAGTATAAAAAATACATTTAATGCAATTTATAATAAAATTTATGCAAATCAATCACAATATAGTCATAATAAAAATGAAGGAATTTATCTTGGTGATAACTCTATATTAGAATCTAAAATAGATTCTATAAAGCAATTTAAAGATTACAACATAATGCAAACAAACGCGAATATAAATAACAATACCATAAATAATCATATAGATAATTCACAAAAATTATTAGAAGATGCAAAGAAACAACAACAAAATAATATAGAAATACCTAAAGAAATAGCTAACGATTTACCAAAACAAAATATTAAAGATAATGGAGATAAAGCAAAACATGATGACAAAGTTTTAAAGACTTTAAAGAATAATCCTGTTTGGAATGATTTAAAAATACGAACAAAAAAAACACAACCATTTATTAAGCTAACAAATAAAGAACTTGAAAATTTAGCATTAAAAGAAATAGAAAAAGAAAAAGATATCTTTCATATAGAACAAGATTTTTTAAATATAAAAAAATCAAACATTGACTTAACACTTTCATTTTCACATAATAAAATTATTCTTGATGTTCCTACATTAAGCATACATTTAGAATCTGATAAAGATTTAAAATTAAAAATTTCAAAAATTGAAAATATACTACAATTTTCACCACTTGCTAATTATTATGGTATTACGCATGGAAATTTAGATCTTAATGCAACACAAAAAAATGGCATTAATTTTATACTTAATATAATAAACTTAAAGCATCCAATATATACAATAAACCATAAAAGAGTTTCAGAAGTTAGCCTTAAAGGAAAACTAAATAAAGATACTTTAATTATTATTGTAAATGATGATATAGATTTTAAAAGTCAAGAATCTCTTAGTATGTTAAGAATTAAAGGGTATCGCATTGATGTAGATGAAGCCTATAAATCAAATATTCCATTTTTTGTAGATTTACTTAAAGATAAACAAATAGATGCCCTACCCTATTCCGAAGAAGCAATAAATCAAGAATTGCGTTTGATAGATATAAAAAATAAACTTAGAAAAAAACTAAAAATTAATCCAACAGATTTTAATATTATTGGAGAAAATTTACAATTAACTTTTTTAGGTTATACAATTCCATTTGATATTGTAAATATACGCTTTATTGATAATAGGATTATTGTAGATGGGCAATATGAAAAAGGTATATTAAATGCATCAATGATTAAAGATAACATAAAGGTTAGTGCAAAAAATTTTAGTGGTAATTTTGTAAATATAGTTCTTACTTCAACAAAAGATGGTAAAAGAATGCTTGAAGGTGGGACTTTTAGTCTTGATGGATTATATAGTGGTGGAATCTTAAATGCAGCATTAGAAATACAAAATACATCTTTAATAGATTTTAAAAGTATTCAAAATATTTTTGCTCTAATAGATACAGTTCCATCATTATTTATGTTTAAAGATCCACATATTTCTACCACTGGCTATCAAGTTAATTATGGTAAAATTCTGTTTGCAATAAATAATGATTATATAGGATTGCAAAATATTTTTTTACTTGGTAGCTCTATGGATATAAATGGGCAAGGCATAATAGATATAGATTCTAAAGAAACAAATGTAAATCTAAATATATCAACTATTAAAAATTTAAGTAAATTTATAAACAAAATACCTATTATAGGATATTTAATATTAGGTAGAGAAGGAAAAATTAGCACAAATCTTATATTAACAGGAAAATATGATGATCCAAAGGTAAATATAACACTTGCAACAGATATAATAAAAGCACCATTTAATATTCTACGAAGAGTATTCCCTATTGAAATGCTTATAAACAATAAAAATAATGAAGAAGAACTTGATTTTTAGATTCTAAGTTAATAAAACCACTATGCAAAAGCATTTGATAAACCACAAACAATAATATAGCAATAGAAGTGCAAGACAATAAAGTTTTAAAATATGGCAATAAAATATTAAAGAAAGGAGATAAAATATTATCAAAAAATGTTATGATAAAATATCTTGTCCTAGCCATATAACAGCATACAAGCCAATAAAAGAAATTTAAATGATACAACAAGCTCTTAGATGATATTGTTCTAAAATTTTGTAAAAAACTAGATAAATTTTCAGCACAATAAAGTTAAAAATTTATTATAAAGTTATTCATATTTATCTATCTCTTTTATAAATTAGATTCTTCATTTTCCTAGAGTATGTGAGTGTAGCTAAGAGATACATAAGAATGAGTAGTAGTAGATAAAAAATATAGTTAAGAATATCATTTGACTTAATAAATGATAGTAAAAACAAATTATAAATAATGTATTAACTATATTTGCTAATATAATGTTATAGAATATGATAACAAATAAAGCTATTAAATATAAGATTTTTTAATGCAATGATTAATGATATTATTAAAATATTTTTTCTTAAAATTCTAAAATATGATACTAAAGGTATAATATTATATCATATATTTTTGATAATTTTAATACTTTGTTATAATTTCATGAAAAACCATTACCATAAATCTAATAAAATGCATTTAAAGTTTGGCATGATACACCTTTAGCTAATTTCTTATTCTTTGCAATTATATAAAAACACCATTTTATTACATTTGAAGCATAATGATAACTACATGCTAAACCATTAAAAACTATGTATATTTGTTATTGCAATTTACAATGCAAACATTTTCTTTGTTAATATTTTGTCGTGCAAACATTCTTTAAGATAAAAGATATATTACAACAAAAAATAATTATATATTTTAATGGATTATAACAAGATAGCAATAAATAATTACCTACCTAAAAGTTTCTGTTTTACAAATCCAATTGGCTTACATATTGTATATCTAATAACATTAAATAATTTTAATTTAACACCACCATTAGATATAATTTCTTGTATAATTGCTCTTTGTTGCATATTTAATCTAATAATATTGCCATCTATATCTTTAAATTTACCTTCCATTATATCATTTAGTTGTTTATACATATAAAAATTATTTACAATAGACCAAGAAGTAAGTTTCAAAATTTCTTGTATTTGTATTTGTTGTTGTATAATTATTTGTTGTTGCACACTTATCATTTTTTTAAAAATATCATGTTCTTTATCTTTTTTGGATTTTCCAAAAATACCTAAAGTAAAGTAATAAGATTTATCTGTTTTTGCATTATCTAAATCATATTGCAAATCTTGCATTTCTTGCAAATTATATGCGATTTTAGATAAACATATTTTTATTTTTTGTCTCTTATTGTTAAAAACATCACTATACATACTATAATCAAAATTACAATTGTCATCAAAATCTATAAGCTCATTTTTTCCTTTTTTCCTCATATTATGCCCTTTTTGTATTTTATAAATTTTTTGTTTTTTCATAAACAAATTATAACTCAATTAATTTGATAACATTAAGGTTAAACTTTTAAATTATACTATAAATTTTACTATTTTATAATAAATTTATATTTATAAAAATTTATTTTTAATTTACACTATCGTATAATATATTTACAAATTAATAACACATAATAAGCAATTACATTAAAAGCAATATTAATATAATCGTTAAAAATTATACTATAAAATCATATTTACAAACAAGCTAGATTCTGTGCTATCTTTTCAGCTTGTTTTATTGCATTATCTGTGCTTAGATTAAGAATATCAGGCGGGTAGCCATACTTTTGCAATATCTTTTTAACCGCTATTCTTAGCTCTGCTCTTACACTTTGGCGTAAATTCCAATCAAGACTAGATTTTTCCCTTATTTCATAATACACAGCTTTGCTTAATT
>JARIAP010000186.1 GCA_029257755.1 Helicobacter sp. | reverse complement strand
GTAACTATACAAAGTGAAAAATATCACTTGGCAAAATCAGTTGGCGATAAAAAAGCTAATAATATAGCACAAAGTGGTGCTAGTATAGTAAGTGCAGAGTGTAGTGCATGTCGTATGCAAATTGATGATTCTATGTCAAGAAATAATGTTAAAGTGGAGTTTAAACACCCTTTAGAATTGATAGCACAAAACCTAGAAAATATGTAAAGCATTAAAAATTTTTATATATAATTTTTTAACATGCAATAAATATATGTATAATTTATTGTTATAGTGCAATATAATAATATGTAGTTTTCAAACATTTTGTATAATATTTGAATTTAATTGAAAATATTCTTATTTTCATAATATAATGAATGTTATGAAAATTAACATTTATAAAAATTAAAAAAATATCTTTTTTTAATAATAAAATTATTTTTATTTTGTTATAATCACCAAATTAATCATTAAGTTTAAAATAAATGCTTATGGTTTATTAATAAAATTGAAGGTGCATATGAATGAAGTTCTTTTATAATCTAAAAATAGGAACAAAAATTTCCTTAGTTACTACATTGATTATCGTTGTTGCAATGATTATTTTATCATCTACAATTGCCATAAAAAGCAAACAGATATTAGATAATGAAGCTAATAAGTTACTTAAAACTACAGCTGCAAGATATGTAAATTTTGTTTCTGCTATATTATCAGATGGTGTAATATCAATAGAGACCGTTCAAGGCATAATTAATACAATTTTTGAAATTACACCAAATCCAACAGAAAAAAGGTTACTAAATATAATTGATAGTATGGTTGATTCAAACCCTAAAATTACATTTGGTTTTCTATATCTTAAAGATAGAACAAATATTGTTATGAATGAAAATTCGCAATCAAAATTTGGTAACAATGAATTATTAATGATTGTTAGCGATGAAGATGTTGAATCTCCGGGTGGAACTAAACATATAAGTGCAGATAGAAATATCTTAGAAACACAAGTTTATAAGGAAGCCACTAATAGCACCGGCAAGAACATTTCATTTGGGAATCCAATATCTATGAATATTGGAGGAAAAGAAGTTTTTGCTGTAAATATGGTAGCACCAATTTTTGATGCAAACAATAATAGGGTTGGTTTTATAGGATTAACAATAGATCTTGGCTCATTAAGAGATGAATTAGTAGAAAGAGATAGAACTTTTGATGGTGAGATAAGAATGCTAGTATCTGATAATGAAACTATAATATCACACACCAATCAAGAAGCAGTAAATTTACAATTAACTCAATATAATAATACGCAACAAGCAAGAGATCTCGCAAGTGCAATAAGAACAAAAACAGATGGTATATATGAGTATTATTCCATATCTAACGGTGCTATAGCTACTGCAGCTTTGCATACTTTTAAGGTGCCAGGTGATAGATATTGGGCTATTGTATCGCTTGTTCCAAAAAATATAATAGCTGGTCCTGTATATGATGTTATATATTATGTTATTATTGTGTGTATTATAATAATACTTTTATCTATATTAGTTGTATTTAGTTATGTTAAAATGGGCGTTAGCAGTAGAATAATTAGAATTCAAGAATATTTATTTGATTTTTTTGCTTTCTTACGACATGAAAAAAAGAAGGTTGTAGATTATCATATATTAGCAAATGATGAATTAGGTAAAATGGCTAATGCAATAAAACAAAATATATTGTTTATACAAAATGGTGTTGAAAATGATAAAAATGTAGTTGAAGAAACAATATCTGTTGTAAATACAATAGAAGAAGGAAACTTTACGGTTAGAATCAATAATACACCAAATAACCCACAACTAATAGATTTAACTAAAGTGTTGAATAAAATGTTAAATACATTGCAATCAAAAATAGGTTCTAATATGAATGATATAAGCAAGGTATTTGAAAGTTATAAAAACCTTGATTTTACAGATTTCATTCATGATGCAAAAGGTGATGTTGAAACCACGACAAATATATTAGGTAATGAAATAAAAAATATGTTGCAATCATCTTCTCAATTCGCAACAAAACTTGCAAAACAAAGTGAAGAGTTAAAAATATCAATGGATAATCTAATTTCATCAAGCAACACTCAAGCAAACTCATTGCAACAAAGTGCATCTGCTATAGAAGAAATAAGCTCTTCTATGCAAGGTATATCTGAAAAAACAAATGAATTAACATTGCAAACAGAAGATATTAAAAATGTTATAGAGATTATTAGAGATATAGCAGATCAAACAAATCTATTAGCATTAAATGCAGCAATAGAAGCAGCAAGAGCAGGAGAACATGGTAGGGGCTTTGCAGTAGTAGCAGATGAAGTAAGAAAGTTAGCAGAGAGAACACAAAAGAGTTTAGGGGAGATAGAAGCAAATATGAACTTACTTGTGCAGTCTGTAAATGATATGGCAGAATCTGTTAGAGAACAAACAGATAGTATCACACAAATAAATCAATCTGTAACTCATCTTGAAGAAATTACTAAAGAAAATGTTGGTATTGCAAATAATACTAATTTAATTACACAAGATGTAAGCGATGTTGCACAAGAAATTTTTGATGATGTCCATAAGAAGAAGTTTTAATACTATCGCATTTATAGTTTTTGTTAGAAATATATAAAGATTTTGAGATAAATTTGTAGTTTTGTATAATTAATTTATCTTTTAGCTATGTTTATAATTTTTATATATCATAATCATTGTGTTATGTTATTTTATGTTAATTATTTGCTTTGTTACTTCTTGCAATATAATTTCTTTTTGTATAGCTATTTTATTATTTATTGCTAAATTTAATATTTTATCTAAAATATTTCCTATTTGTTTTCCTTCTATATTTTTGTTTAATTTTAGTGATATATATTTAATATCTTTTCCATTAATTGGTAATTGTTTTAAACTATAACATTCATTGTTTTTTATGATTTCTTCAAATATTTTAAAAGAATCTTTAATTTTATCTAACATTTGTTTATTATTGTAACTTGCATATGTATATTGAAGCGATAAATGTGTGCATAATATTTGCCAAAGAAGTTTTTTATTATGTTTTGATAAAAAATGTTTTATTGATATTTTGTTTTTTATATACTTGTAGTCTAAAAATTCTATAATATTTAATATATTTTGTATTGTTTTATTGTCAAAATGTATGTCTTGTAAAGCTTTTTTGCAAGATTGTATATACTCTTTTAAAAAAAGTTTGTTTGTATCATTATGTAATATGCGTGTATAAAACAACAATGAAAATCGTATTGCTATATCATTTGGTGCATATTGCAATGATAAACAATTTAATTTTAATTGCATTATATTTATTTCATTTAACTTTGGTAAAATAAATTTTATTATGTCTATATATTCTAATATTACTATGTTTGCATATTTACCATTTAAAAGCTTTTTAAGTTCTAATGTTATACGCTCTTTTGATATTTTGTCTAATAATTTATATTCTTTTAAAATTGCATATTTTGTATTATCTTGGAGTGTAAAGCCATTGGGCATTACTGAAGCAAGGCGAATTGCACGCATAATCCTAAGTGCATCCTCATTAAAACGAATATTTGGAATACCAACGCATTTTATAGTTTTTTGCATTAAATCTTGTATCCCGCCATAATAATCATGAAGTTGCATTTTGCATATACAATATTTTTTATCATTTAAAGATTCTTTTTTATTGTTATCAAATATTGTATTATTGTGATATTTTTTTATATCATATAATATATAGTCTTTTTTAGAGTTTATTTTTTTATTAGATATATTTAATGGTATTATAAGCTCTTCTTTAATATTTTGATTATATATAATCTTACATGCAAGGGCATTTATTGTGAAATCTCTACGAGATATATCTTCATATATATTTTTAGTAAATTGTATGCTATTTGGGTGACGAAAATTTTTATATTCTCCATCAATTCTATATGTAGTAATATCAAATATTTCTTTACTATGTTTAGGTTTAATGCCTATTGTGCCGTGCTTTAATCCAACTTGTATTATATCAAAATATTTATTTTGTTTTATAAAAATATCTTTAATTTGTTGTGGAGTGGCATTTGTTGTTATGTCCCAATCTTTGGGAGTTAGCCCTAGCAAACTATCACGAATACATCCACCAACAATAAAACTTTCAAAACCATTTTTAGTTATTATTTCTAATATATATTTTACATATTTTGGTATATTCATATATAAAATATACATATTTTTGCTTTGATTCATTTATAGAATCTAGCCTTTGAGATTTAAGAAATTTTGCATAATTTCAAATCCTATTTTATGACTTCTTTCTGGATGTGGTTGTATTCCTATAATATTTTCTTTATTTACGATGCTTGGAAATTTGATACCATAATCACAAGTTGCTAATATAAATTGTTCATTGCAATTTGCATGATAACTATGCACAAAATATAGATAAAAAGAATCTTCTAAATTTGATAAAATTTTATGTTTTTGTTGTATAAAATTTTTGTTCCAACCAATATGTGGAATTTTTAAGTCTTTTTTATTATGTAATATAGTGCTGTTATCGTTTTGATTATTTGATTGATTTAATTTATCATTAGATTCTGTAAAATCAAATTTTGTTATATTTCCTTTAATTAAGCCTAATCCATTATGCTCACCAAATTCAAAACTTTTTTCAAACAATAATTGCATACCAAGACATATACCAAGTATATAACGACCATCTTTTACAAAATTTATTATAGGTTCTATTAGATTCATTTGCTCTAAATGTTGCATAGCACTTTTAAATGCCCCAACACCGGGTAATATTATTTTATCGCATTGTAGTATATCTTTTTCATTATAAACTCTTAGAATCTTTTCTTTTTTAGTTATATATTCTAAGCATCTTGTAACATTTGCAATATTTCCAATACCATAATCTACAACGCCTATTTGCAATTATAAATCCTCTTCTATTATGTATGGTGTTGCCTCTACTTTACCTTTACCTGTTAATGCACGAACTACTTCTTGCACATTTGCAAGGGATTTGTTATCTGCTTTTGGTGCTTTATATGTTTTTGCATAAATTTTATTTAAAATATTGATTTTTTCAGAATTTGTTTTTGCATTTTTAATACTTGAATAAATTTCTGCTACTTTATCTGCAGATTCATCTCCCATCCATCCAATAGGTATCATTTTTACATCACCAAGTTCTAATTTTTGATCTATATGTTTAAGTTCTTCTTGACAATGTGGGCATAATGGATCAGAAATAATGTAAAACACTTTTTTACTATTCTTGCCTTTTAAGTTTATAATATAATCTTTTGGTAATTTTGTAATTGCTTTTTTAACTTCTGCTTGTGTTTTAAATGTTAGATTATAATAACTTGTTGAGTTAAATTCTTGTAACACCATATCTCTATCTTTATCATTGTTTGTAAAAAAAGCAGAAGAAATTGGCAAAAATATACTCTCTTGTTTGTTTGTAATTGCTAATACTTTAAAACCACTTTCATCATCTTTTAATGTAATTAATTTAAGATTTGAATCTTGATTTAGTGTTGTTTCTTTTAACACCATTGTTTTTTGTCCTGTTTGCTTTTCAATTATATCTGTTATTTTGCTTGCATAAGCAAAGTTTATACATAAACAAAAAGCCACTAAACTAGAAATTTTCTTTTTCATAAATACTCCTAAAACAAAAATATCTTATAATTTTACCATGTGAAAGTAATTGAAATAATATTTTATATTTTTATTTAAAATTATTTACTTTAATTATTAATCTTTTAGGAAATAATGCAAAATTTTAAAATAAGAAATGTATAATATAAATATTTGGTGTTAGGTTGTTTTATTATGAAATATTTTTTGAATATTTGTAAAAAATTTATTTTAGAATATAGATTTTTTTGTATTATTTGGGTAATTTTACCTCCATTTATGGGAACACTTGCTTATAGTATTTTTTTTCATAGCATACCAACAGATTTACCTATAGGTTTAGTTGATAACGATAAAAGCTCACTTAGCAGAAACTTGCAGTTTTATATAGAATCTCTACCTGCTGTTGAGATAGAAAAACAATATAATTCATTGCATGAAGCAAAGATTGATTTAAATCAAGGAAAAATATATGGTATTGTTGTGATACCTTATGATTTTCAATCGCATGTTAGAAAGGGTATAAGTGTAAATATAGGAGTATATTATAATGCACAATTTGTTTTAATAGGCAAATCTGTAAATAGTGGCTTACTTCAAGCAATTACAACTTTCAATGCAGTGAGTTCTGTTGGTAAGAATCTTGCTAAAGATGCTAATATGAATATAGCAAAGGCAAAAGCTATGCCAATTATACCAAAGATTGAGGGTTTATTTAACCCTAGAAATGATTATGCTCAATTTTTACTCACACTAATGTTACCATGTATGTGGCAAATTCTTATAGCCGTTGGAATGCTAAATTTAATCAATAAATTTCCATTAAGTATTAAAGAATTGCTTATTAAATTCTTTTTAAATGTATTTATTTCTATTTTTTGGGGAGCTATTATGTTAGCTGTTTTTGGTGCATTAGGTTATCCTAGAGAGGGAAACATGATGATAGTTTTGCTTGGTATGTTTGTATTATCTGGTGCTATATCTGGTATTGTGATTTGTTTTCAATCAATTTTAACTCATTCTGCAAAAACAATTAGTGTTATTGCTGCATATACTGCACCATCACTTGCTTTTGCTGGTATTACATATCCACAAAATAGTATGGAAATTTTTGCATCTTTTTGGAGTCAAATTATGCCTATTTCATATTTTATGAAGCTTTATTTGCAACAGGCAAATTATGGTATAGATGTTATATATAGCTTTAAAATTATTGCACAAATGTTACCATTTTGGCTTTTATTGTTGCTTGGTTTAAATATTTATTATTTAAGATTGAATACAAAAATCTTACACAATTAAACTTTATTAATTAAAGTAGATTTCAACAATAATATATTATTGTAAAATACCGATTTATTTAGATAGACGATAAACAAAAAGGATAATTATGAATAAGAAAGCAGCAGCATTAGCTTACGAAGAATATAAAGATCATGCACCAAGAGTTGTAGCAAGTGGTAAAGGCAAAATAGCCGAAGCAATTATTGCTAAGGCTAATGAATATCAAATCCCTCTTTTTTGTAATGCAGAACTTGTAGATTCTTTAGTAAAAATGGAAATAAATGATAATGTTCCGCAAGAATTATATCAAGCGGTTGTAGATGTTTTTATATGGTTGCAAAATGTAGAAAATGGCTCACATATTAGCAAAAAATAGTTTTATTAATTTTAATCTCTTCCATTGTTTGGTGTTATAATAGCCTTTTTTGTGTAATTTGTAGAGTGATATACAAAAGTGTTATAATTTTTAGCATAGTATTTTATTATCATCTGTTGCATTAAGTGTTGTGTAGATGGATAAAACCAAGCATTGTTGCTCATCATTATAATATATTCTGCCTTTGTTTTATATGGTAGTGCTAGTGTGCCCTCATAGCAATTTGCTATCGCAATTTTCATATCTTTAAACATTAATGTTACTATTTTATGTCCCTTGTTAAAACCAATGTTAAAATCAAATGACTTTCCAAATATACTTTCAAAAATAGGCAAAATTATATCATTATATGGCAATGTTTCTCCAAATGGAACTAATGATACTTTGTCTGCTACAATACTTCTGTTGTTTGTAAAAACAAACGCTGTGTTATAATATCCATAGTTTTGCGTTGGGTAGTTTATGTAGCTATCTTCTGGACTAATTAGATTTGCATTGTTGCTAACTTTATCAAGTGATATAAAATCATTATTTATTTTATTATCTAACATAATATAATTATCTTGTAATCTTATAGCACCTGCAAATATAATTATTTTATTGCTTAATTTTCTTAATTTATTATAGATTCCAATATCTTTATTTAATACAAGCGGAAAACCTGTTTCTGGTAGTATCACCATAGGGTATTTTTTATCTATTGCATTTTGTATTGCATTAAAATTTTCTTCTATTATTTTCTTTTTATTTTGTTCTAACCAACGTTCATTTTGTTTATAATGCGTTTCTATAATATCTGCTTTAAGCTTAGGTGTTTTTATTGTAAAGTTATAATCTAATGTCATAATTAATAATAAAAGTGATATATATCGCATTTTGTTTCTAAAAAAAGCCATAAAAATTGATAATGTAAGCAATAACATACTAATCATTGAGGAAGAAAAGATTCCATATGAACTTAAATATGCAACATTAAACCAATTAAAATCAAGTGGATATAATATAAAAAGCAAACATAAGGCTATTATTCTATATATTAGATTTTGAAAAAATAATATAAACCATAAAAAAATACCATAAATAATACCAATACAAATAATAGCAAGTGGTATAAATAATCCTAAATCTTGGAATCTAAAACTCAAAGTCATCCAATAAAAACCAAATATACCTATAAAAAATCCAAAGTAAAACCTATAATATCTTGGCAAAAATAAAAATATGGCAATTGATATTGGATAAAACAGGCTTGTTATTATATACATATTATTATGCAATAAAGAACTTACAATAACACATAAACACACAAAAACCCAATAATATAACAAAAATGATTGTTTAAAAAAGGATAATGGGTAATACATTATATTGCGAATAAAGATATTAGATTTATTTGTATTAAGAATATAACAACCTATTATAAATGTTAAAATAAAAACTATATAAGTAAATATCATATATAATGTAAAGTTCAATGTTTCTGCTAATATAAAACTCCAAAAAGGTAACCAAAAAACAAAGGCACTTAACGCACCGATAATAACTTTTTGTTTAAATGCTAATAATTTTGATATTTTTTTATTTTGTGCCTTAGTTTCACCATAGCTAATATCTAAATTGATTAATTTTATGCAAGATAAAAGATATTTTATGTTGTAGAGAATGCCTTGTATAGTCATTGTATATATTATCTTAT
>JARIAP010000179.1 GCA_029257755.1 Helicobacter sp. | reverse complement strand
TAATTTATACGGATTTATATATTTATGATATAGCAAAACAAATCTTTATACCATTGCAAGTAACTTGTATGTCTCTTTCTAATTTAATTTTAAATTTACCAATTGATACTTCTAGTTTTAGCCTATTTACTTACAATAAAGCAGAAATGAATTATGTGATAAATAAGCTTAAAGTTTCAATTAGTATTAATGGAGCATATAAATCAAAGCTTGTTTCTGGTTCATCTCATACATTTTCGCCCGGTTATTTACAACCATTTGGAAGTAAGCTTTTATTAAATAAACTTGTGCAAACAAGTCCAAATAGTGTTATTAAAAATAATAGTTTATATTCTGATATTATTGGTTGTTTTAGTTTTATTTTAAGTGTAGATGAAATTGAATTTTTATATAATTTAAATCACAATTATAGTCAATTTTTAAAGAATCTTGAAAGAATTGCTAGTTTTGATAATATTTATGAAGCAAAAAAACCATATAATTTATATTTGCGTGTATATGAAAATGATGATTTTTTTCATGTATGCGTTATAATGCTTATAGCATTTTTATTGAATATTGAAACTAAAATTAGTTTTGAAGTAAATTATTTTAGCAAAACACAAAATATCCCCAAAAAACTACAAGAAGAATTAAAAGAAAAATATATTAATATTTTTACTTTAGTATTTGAAGGTGAAGATTCATTTATAAATAATGTAACAACGCAAACTTTAGTTAGAATATTATGCGATGAAAATAGTTTTGCTAAAAGAAAAACCTATATGGAATTAAAAAATAAAGGAATTATAGCCGAATATTCACTACCAATTTTAAATAAAAATCTAGAATTAGAGAAGTATATAGCAACACAATATATACAAATTGAACCAAATATATTTTTACAAACACAAGTAAATGGTTGATTCTAGATTAACCTAGTAAAATTAGATATTAATTTTATTTTATCTATTAAAACGATTGTTGATTGATATTTAAATATAAAAACTAAATGATATTTAAATTAAAATAAATTCCTATTTGTATGTAGATCATAAAAATTTACTTATAATGTAAATCATTATTATCTTTTAATTTTTAATTAAAATGTATGCTTAGATATTTAATTATAAGTTATACAATACTCAAATAAAAAATATATAAATAAAATAATTATTAAAATAAATTAAGGATATATGTTGAAATCATTTTATAATATATATATAAAGAAATATATGCAAATTTATGATCCAGGATACTTAAGCTTTATGTATGCACTTAAAGCAATGGTAGCAATTAGCATTAGCATAATAGTCCATTATTTTATATTTGGACCACAAGTGCTTGTATGGGCTACTATGACGCCAATACAAGTATTCTTGCTTAATGCAACATTAAGTCAGCAAGCAGATAGAAAAATACATATGTTTGGATTTGCTGTTTTCTCTACATTTGCGGTTGGATTTTTTACTATTATTGCACAAAGAGCTTTAGGAAGCCATAATTTATATGATGTTTGGTGGCTTGGTGTTCCGGTTTTAATTCTTAGTTTTTGTGTTGGCATGTCAAGGGCTCATTCAATTGATTTATACAGAATGTTTGTCCCCGTAGTAGTTAATTCTCTTGTTGCTGCTATATATGTAGATTCTAATGTTATATTGCCAATTAAGCAAAGTATGTTTGTTGTTTTTAGTAGTGCAAGTATTGGAATCATAATAGGCTTTTTATTGTTAAATAATCCGGGAAATTATGGTAAATATACTCAAGTTTATTATCCTCTTGTACTTAGTCATTTAAAAAATATGGTAAAAAATATCAATTCAAATAAAGAATTTAGCATATATAAAGATTTAACATTTTCTATGATACACAATATTAAACAAACAATGCAAACAAAATCAAGTCTATACAATGATAATTATATGATAAAAAATATAAAAAGAGCAATTTTTTATATATATAGAATAGAAGATATATATCTAATGGTTAATATACTACCAGAATATAAAATTGCTAAAAAATACCCACTTTTACAACATGAAATAATAGAAAATATAGATAAATTAAGCAAAATTTTTGCAGGAAGGATTCCAAATATAGAAAAACAACAGGTAAATAAAATATTATCAATAAAAAAGGCAACTTCAAAGGAAAAGGCATTACAAAATATACTTAAAATTTTATATTATAAGATGGAATCTTTTTGTAGAGTTAGTAAAAATGCAGATCCAGCATTTAATCCACCAGCTAAAAAAAGCTTTAAGAATATAATAAAAGCTTTTGATTATAAAAATGTAACTTTTAGGTTTAGCGTAAAATATTCATTAGCAATAGTTTTATCACTAATATTTGCTACAACATTAAATATTAATCGTGGGATTTGGATTAGTCTTGGGGTTGTTAGTGTAGTTCGCCCATCAATTGGTGGTATGCAAAATATTAGTAAAGAATATTTTCTTAGTGCAGCAATTGGTATTGGTATTGGTATTATTTTATCTGTTTTTGCAAACTCTTATGTATTTTATTTTCTATTCATAATTTTGATATTTCTTGTAGTATATTTACGAGTATTTCCATTTTGGCTATGGTCTGGATTTATGATGTGTGGCTTTGTTATGATGTATTCTATTTTATATGAAGATTTTTTGCATTATGTTATTGATAGGTTATTTGATATTGGTGTTGGAGTGATTTTTGCAATGGTTGTATTTAAAACTATATGGCCTAGATTCTCGCATAACAATTTAAAACCACTTATAACAAAACAAGTTGTATTACTAAAAAGTGTTTTTGAATTAATAAAAGATTCAAAAGAAAACATAAAGCCACTTGATAATCATACTATTCAAGTAAAACATGCAGAATTTCTACACAATACAGAAGAATTAAAAAATACACTAAGAGATTCTAAAAGTGAAAAAGCAGAAGCTAAAAATCAAATCGTAATATATGGTTTTGATTTGATTAATGTTTTAGAATCTTTGATTATAAAAGTTAATGAATTAATACAAATATGTGTATCGCATGAATACAATAAGGATTATCAAGAAATTTATATAAATGATATAAAAGCTCTTGAAACTCGTTTTGAAATGATTGAAAAATTACTTTCAAATAAACCGCATTATTTTAGATTTGAAGAAAATGCTGTATTTTTAAGTGATGAAAATACACATTTTGCGTGGATAACAAGAGAAATTTTTCAATGTCAAAACAAACTTTATAATTTACTTAATGAGAATCACATAATAATTCCAGAATAATATATAAATATTATTAAAACAATAATTTACAATATTATTTATATTTTTATATTACCAATTATAAAATATAAAAACAATAATTAATAATGTCGCAAATATAAACATGTAATATTTAAATGTAACTTTTTGTAATTTTTAACAATTTAATAATATATTTTATATTTTTTATTGCACTCATTTACATATTTAAATAATCATAAAGTATCAAATTAGTTATAAATTTGACATTATTATATACAAGGATATATTATGCAAAGACCTACTTGGAGTTCTCAACTCACTTATATTCT
>JARIAP010000162.1 GCA_029257755.1 Helicobacter sp. | reverse complement strand
ATATTCATTTGCAATATTTTATTTAAGTATATATACATTATCATTTTTTACAAACAAAACATTTTGAGTAAAAACAAATAAAATAAATATCATAATAACATAGCTTTTTATAGTTTTTATTGAAAGTATTTTTTTTATGTTGTTTATCATTTGTAAAGCTCCCTATGTTTTATTATTCAAGTAACCATTGTGCAACATTATCCGCACTTCCATGTTTTAAATATTTATGTAATTTATTTACACCATTAAAATACCTGTTGTAATCAAATTTTATATAAGATTCAAGCATTTTTTTAGCATTACAATCACCTTGCAATAATTCCTCATGCAAATAATCAAAACCTAATCCTGCTTTTTTTATATCTTTCCCTTTTTCTTGTAACATAGCTTGATAAATAATATTTGCTAAACCAACAAAATTTAATTTCACAAATAATCTTGCTATACAATAATCAATGAATTTTGCACGATATACAAGCACAAACGGAATTTTCATTAAACTTGCTTCAAGTGTAGCTGTTCCAGCACAAACAAATGCAAATTTTGCATTTTCTAAACCTAATTTTGTATTATAAAAAATATTAAATTTACTTAAATCTCCATACATTTTAACAAAATCTGTATTACGAAATTTTTCTGGAATAATAATTCTTAACTCATAGTTTTTGTTTTCTTTTAAAAGTAAAGTAGCAAGGATTTGATATTCTTTCATTAATGTTTTAATTTCACTTTTGCGACTACCGGGCATAAAAACAAATATATTAGAATCATTTATATACAAATTTTCATCATTTTCATAAATATCAAGTAAAGGATGACCAACATATTTAGCCTTATTTTTGTAATATATTAATTCAAATGGCCATATACATGCTAATTTATCACAAAACATTTCAACTTCTTTTGCACGCCATGATTTCCATGCCCAAACTTGTGGTAATATATAATACATTATGGGTATATTTGGATTCTTCTTCTTTATAATTTTAGCTAAACGAAGATTAAAAGATGAACTATCCATAAGTAAAATTCTATCACATTTAATTGCTTCTTCACTTAGAATTTTTATGGCATGTTTGAAAAATAGAATTTTTTTAGCAACATCACTAAAGCCCATAATTGAAAAATCACTTGGCAAAAATATAGGATTTCCTATATCATTATTGCAAACTCCTTTTAATAAACAATTTTTTGGCAATCTTGAGTAAAGTGTATTTAAATGTAGATTTGAGCTAGGTTCTAATGCACTAACAAAAATTTTTATTGTTGAATCCATTATCTAGGCTTCCTTAAATTAATATTTGGATCTTTTAATAATCCATCTTGATTGTTTGTTGTATTGATACCTTCATCACGCAATACATTTGTTAGCTGACTTAGCATTTCCTCTACTTTTTCTTTTTTCTTATCTATTCTAGCCATACGCTCTGCCTGTTCAAATGAATTAATATCAAAAGATGGCATATCAAAAGTTTTATCTTTCTGTGATTTTATATTTGGTTGTGTTTTGATATTTGGTATTATTTGCCTATAATCTTCATTATTATCTATCCCCATTGTATTTCTCATATTTTCTTTAAAATTATCTTCTTCTGATAAATCTCTTAATTCTACACTTAATTTTTTATTAGTCAATTCTAATTCATTTATTTTATCTTTTAATCTAAAAAGTCTTTTTCCTGCCCTTTGATAAACTTCGTATAATTCTGGTGGGTAAATAATTTGTGCTACTCTTGCTATTGCTGTTGCACCATTTTTTACATGCACACTAACCGTGCTTAATGGTTTAAATTCTGCAATTATATTCTCAAAGTCAAGTAAGTTAGATTCTGTATCGTCTTTTAAAAATATATTATTTTCCATTGAATCTGAAAATTCTAAATATTCTGTTTGCTTACCTTGCATAATTTTATTTTTATAAAATTGTGCTTTACTTTGCATTTCTTCAAGTTGTGTGCGTATTGTTTCAAGTTCTTTATTTGCGTCTTTTAGAAGTTCATTTGCTTCTGTAATTTCTGCTGTAATGCTTTTTAGTTGTTTTTCTTTATCTTTAATTAATGCATCATACTCTTGTATATTATCTATAAATTCTTTCTTTTTACTTTCAAATATTTTGGCAATCTGCCATGCTTCTTTTATTGTTTCTGCTTTTGCAACAAACTCTAAGAATATCTCTTGCTCATCTATATTTTGAACAATATGTGCTAACACTTCTCTTTCATCTTCTTTCAAATTTACTCCTTTCATTCTGCTTCAAGTTCAAGATGTTCTAGCCTTATATCTCTACCTTTTATAATTGTAGTATCCTTGCTACCGCATTTATTGCAAATTGGATTATCAAGACTATGGAAAGTATGCTTACAATTATTACACTCTAATAATAGATTTTCTGTAATTATAGCAATTTTAGCAAAAGATAATTCATTATATTCAACTTTTAATACTTCAAAAGCACTAATCAATAAATTTCTATCAATATTTGAACGTTCACCAACACTTACAACAATCTCTATAATGCTTTTTGCATTATTTTCTTTTAAATGTTGAAAACAAATATCAATCAATGAAGAAATAATAGAATATTCGTGCATATTTTCTCCTATTTAAACTTTGGTTTTAGTAAAGCAACATGAAAGTTATTTTTATAAGGTGGGATACTTTGCAATAAAAAACCACATAATGATACTATACTATCAAATGCAATATTATAAATATCTAATGTGTTTGAAAATGGTATCCACATTAAAACTGATAAAAACATAAATAAGCCACAAATTCTATCAATACAATAAGCAAATCCAATAAATAAAAATACAATTAAAATTTTGTAATTTAAAGAACCATAAAAAAAATCAAAAATTCCAAACATATGCAATATAAATACTAACCACATAACAAATAAAAATAAAAACCCTTTATATGATATAATAAAACCTACTTGACTAATAAAGTTTCTCAAAATAGAAAATAAACAAATAAAAAACAATAAAAAGCTAGGTATGTCAAAGATATTATAAAGAATGAGAGATATGCTAGTATATTTTACATTAACAGATACAAGCACAAAAACAACAATACCAATAATAATTTTAGATAAAAATTGAAAAGATATTCCCCATACTTTTTTAATAAATGATAAAATAGTAAATATAAAAGCAACACACATAAGTGAATATGTAAAAAGGGAATAATATATCACTTTAATCCTTAATAAATTATGTATTTATATAAAATAAATTAAAATTATATCCTAATTTATACCTTTTAAATTCTAAAATACTTCATATATAACGATTCTATATAAATACTATTGGTGTTACAAAGAATTATATATGATTAATACATGGTAAAAAAGATCTAAAGAAAAAAATATAAATACAATAGAACAAATCTTGTCAATTATATAAAAAATATTATTATTTAATAAATTTCTAAAAAATGTGGCAATAATAATAATTAAAAATCCACTACATAAACTAAAAAATAAAACTATTAAATTTATTAAAATATCTTTTTGTATAAATGGTGTTATTATAGTGCTAAAGAATAAAATTGCCTTTGGATTTGAAATATTAATTACAAATCCTTTTAAATATGTATCTGGAATATATTGTGTAGTTGTTTCTAATTCTATTTTTTCATTTTTCTTTTTAATTAATATATATGATATATACAATAAGATATATAGCACCAATAATGCTAAGTATAATTTGTGTTATATATCCACTTAAAATATGTATAAAACCAAAATATATTATTACAAGATAAATAACCCAACCACTAGCAATACCCACAAAAACCCTTAAACCTTGAAAAAAACCAAAATGTAATGTATTACGCAATACAAGTAAAATATCTGGTCCTGGTGTAATAGCACCAACAAAAGAAAGTATAAAAATTGATAAAAAATCCATTATATGTTACATTTTAATATTCATTTGGCTTTGGACATTCAAGCATAATGTTTGCTATGCCTCTATTGGGGACGGAATTTAAATCTAATATTAATTGCGAACTTGATGTTTTTTGTGCCTCAAATGTCCTAGATATAATCAAAGAACAATCAGTAATTTTTGGTGGCATTGGTTCAACTTTATAAAATACTCCTGCAAAATGTGTAACTTGATATATGTTTGGTGCTATCCTTGCGTATTGATTAGTTTTATTTCTTGTGTGTCTATAAAATGTTATATTGTTGTTATCGGAACGAAATATTGTATAATTTCCATGATTATATACTCCTTTTGACATAATTTCAGCATTGCTTTTTGGATTTAATGCTTCTTGCGGTATAGCAATCATGCGTCCATAAGGTGTATTTTGCACAAATGAAGGCTTTATTGGAATAACATTTGAAGTAACAAAAACAAGTATATTGGGATTTTCTTTGCTTTTTTGATATGATTGATTATCTTCACCAAGAAAACTATCACAAAAAGCATAATTAACAAAAATAATTGACAATAT
>JARIAP010000152.1 GCA_029257755.1 Helicobacter sp. | reverse complement strand
AGCATTATTAAAGGATATAAAAGAAGTAAGAAGAGAAAGTCTTGAAGTATATGCTAAAGAAAAACAAAATGCAAAATATACTTCTATAAAAGAATACCCAAAAGATCATAATCCTATGTGGAATATTCCTTGTTTTGCGGCATTTCCTAGTGCTACACAAAATGAAATAAATGCTATTGATGCAGATAATTTATTAAAAAATGGCTGTAAATGTATAAGTGAGGGTGCAAATATGCCATCAACTCTTGATGCTGTTCATAAATTTATTAATGCTAAAATTTGCTATGGTCCCGGAAAAGCTGCAAACGCTGGAGGTGTTGCTACAAGTGGATTAGAAATGAGTCAAAATGCTTCAATGACTGCTTGGAGTTTTGAAGAAGTAGATAAAAAATTACATAAGATAATGGAACATATACATAATATTTCTGAAGAAACAGCTAAAGAGTTTGGAGATCCACATAATCTTGTTTTAGGATCAAATATAGCTGGATTTAGAAAAGTTGCTAATGCTATGATTGATCAAGGACTTGTATAAGCATATTTATAAATATTTATATAAGTAATTGTATTTCTTTGCAATTACTTGGCTTTAGTTACATTATGTAAAACAAACAATTTAATTAAATAGTTTTTTATTTACTTTTATATGTTTTTATCCTATATTTTACCATTAATGTTAATTTTTTGTATATTTAATTTTATATCTTTATAATTTATAATAATTCTACATTAAAACTATAATTTTTATCGATATAGTCTTTTATAACTTCCATAATTTATTCTAAGATTAATGAGCTTATTTATTTAGGTAATATTAATATTAGTAGATTTATATCATATGAATGTAAGGTTTTTATGTTAATTTGCCATTTATGGAATCCTTGTTGCAATGCATCTTAATATAAATACATAAATATTTAATATTGTATGATTATATAATCTTAAAAAGTATTATTTTTAATCTAAATAGAAGTAATGAAAAGATAGATAAAACTCCACTCTATTTAAGAGTGAATAATATTATATAACTATAATTAGTTACCTTTTACAATTGTTGTTGATGTAGTATATAATCCAAGGATACTCCACACTTTTGTATCAACACTTTTAACTTGTGCGATATTACCTTGTTTTGCAGCAGCATCAATTGAACAATCACCAAGTGCAATAAGACCTAAAATGTTTTTACATGTAGCAGTTCCTTCTTTTGTAGCACTACCAGAAGATGTTGCTGTAACAGGACCAGTTGCATCTGTATAAAGTGCACCTGAAAGAGGATTCATAGCACCACAACCAGTAAGTAATACCATTGCACCACCTAAACTAATAGATAATAATAATTTTTTCATCAAAACCCCTTAAAAAAATATCAAACTTTCACATAATATTATATGAAAGTTTGAAAGGAAATTATACCAAAAAATTTGATTTTTATTACATTTAATGAAAAAATAAACAAATATATTTAATATTAAATCCAATTCTTATGAATTAATATAAAGGTTTATATATAATTTTATTTTGGCTCTAATGCCTTTAATTCAAGAACTTTTTTTTGCAATGTTGCATTTTCTTGTCTATTTTCTTCTACTTCTTTACTTAACCTATTTTTTGTTTCATTAAGATTCCATAGCACTTTAAGGGAAGTAGAACCAAACAATAAATATCCAGCATATAAACCTATAAAACAAGCAATTAAAGCTGTGCTAACAAAGAGTCTTTTTGAATATAATATATAATTCCATTTATATTTATTTTTTCTAATTTTTTTCTTTTTCTTCTTTTTGTCTAATAATATTTCTTCTAAGAAATTATCGTTAATATCTTGCTTTTCTTCATTACTTGTTCGTATTAAATTAGAATCTTTTGTTATAGTATTGTTATTGTGATTTTGCCAATCTTGTTCTTTATTTTCTATTTCTATATTATCAAGCATAATCATATCAGAATCTATGTCTTTATTAGATTCAATATTTTTTACATTTTCTCCATTTTCTATAATAAAATCTTTATCTAAAACTTCATTTGGTGCTACTTCATCTATATCTTTGTTTTCATATTGATTAGAATCTTGATTAGAATCTACATTATCTATATCTTGTTGATTAGATTCCATTTTTTCATTTATATGTATATCATTTGTATTAGAATCTTGATTGTTATCAACTTGTTTTGATATATATATATCATTATCTTGTATATCTATATCTTTAGATTTTTCTATATCATTATTTTGTATATTTTCTTTATTATCTAATATTTTTCTGTAATTTGTATCGCTAGAATCTTGCATATTTGTAATCTACTCCAGAAATTACTATTTATTGTATTATAACATGTTTTTTAAATAAAATTAATTAAGAAAAATTATACTATTATTTTGATTAGAATTATTATGGAGTTATACATGGATAAAGAATCTTATTTTTTAAAAAAATTAATAAATACAGGAATTACAAAATCCTTAGATGATGATTGTGCATGGTTATCTAAGCTTTTATTAAGCAATGATATATCACAAAATAAGAAATTACCATATATAATTGCTATGGATAGCTTTGCAGAAAATATACATTTTCGCATACACAATTACAAAAAATTAGAATCTAATCATAATCTACACACAATATCAAGATATACAATGCCAAATCAATGGTTAAGTTATGATAATCTAGCAAAGAAAGCTTTTATAGTAAATATATCTGATATGCTTAGCTCTGGAGCATTACCTAAATATGCTTTATTATCAATTTGTATTCCATCATACCTTACAAATAAGCATATACAAGAGATTATAAATGGTTTAGAAAAAATATGTAAAACATATAATATATTTATTATTGGAGGTGATACTATGTGCGGTGATAGATTAGAGTTTCATATAACAATGATTGGTAAGCTTATTAATAAATACATTAGTAGAAATAATGTAAAAAAAGGTGATTATCTAGCATATACAAGTAATAGAAGGGGAAATTTAGGCAATAGTTTAAAAACTCTAAAAAGTTTAATGCGTTATGGTGCAACAATAAATAAGATTCCATTAAATATAATAGAATCAACAAACCCATATATGCGATTTTCAACCCCGATATTAAGGGATAAATTCATAATAAAAGCACATAAATTTATACATGCTTGTTTAGATATTAGTGATGGATTAGCAAATGAAATAAATAGACTTGAGACATTAAATAAATTGCATTTTTTAAGCTTTAATAATATAAAAAAGCAAGTATATCAAAGTGGTGAAGAATATGAACTATTGTTTAGTTTTAATCGCAATAATTTAGCAAAATTACAAAAAATAGCACTTATAACAAAAACAAAACTTCATGTAATAGGTAAGTTTGGATTCTATAAACAACAATATTTCAATGCCATAAAATGGCATAAGTGATTAAACATATAATATTATAGATAAAAATCTAAATATTTATGCTACAATGCTAAAAGTTTAATTTTATAATACGACAAAGGCTGTCTAATGAATGATAAAGAACAGAGAGAACAAGATATTTTAAATA
>JARIAP010000045.1 GCA_029257755.1 Helicobacter sp. | reverse complement strand
CATTATTAGAGATATAGCAGACCAAACAAATCTATTAGCACTTAATGCAGCAATAGAAGCAGCAAGAGCAGGAGAACATGGCAGAGGCTTTGCAGTAGTTGCAGATGAAGTAAGAAAACTAGCAGAACGCACTCAAAAGAGTTTAGGAGAGATAGAAGCAAATACAAATATCTTAGTGCAAAGCATAAATGATATGGCAGAATCTATTAAAGAGCAATCACAAGGTATAGGACAAATAAATGAAGCAATATCACAATTAGAAGCTGCTACACAACAAAATGTAGCAATAGCTAATCATTCACAAGAAATAAGCAATGCAGTAGATTCTGTAGCTACTAGAATATTAGATGATGTGAATAGGAAAAAATTTTAATAATATGCAATGAATATATTACAAGGAAATAAATGGGTAGAATATTTTTTATTGCTTTGTGTATTATAAATATTCATTGCTTTGCACAAAATCTTGATTCTATTCGTGTAGGAAAATTAGACAATATAAATGCAGAAGCATGGGATATTTATGTTCAACAATGTCTCAATAAAAATAAAGAATCTTGTAAAATTTTAATGAAAGATGGCTTAAAGACACAAGAAGATTGTGATTCAAAAAAAGAATGTGTTGCTATTGGTGAAATTTTTTGGAATTTAGATTTAATTGAAGAATCAATGCCATTTTTTGATAAAAGCTGTAAGGCGAAGAATACACATGGATGTTATTTTATTGGTTTAAACAAAATAAGAAGGCAAGAATATATAAAAGCTATAGAATATTTAAAAAAAACATGTTCAAAAAAACATTCTGCATCATGTTTTAAGCTAGGGTGGCTTTATGAAAATGGCAAAGGCACACGACAAGATTATGAAAAAGTTATGGAATTATATAAAAAGTCATGTAAGTTAGATTATGCAAAAGCTTGTTTTAGTCTTGGCAATTTACATCAAGAAGGAAAAGTTTTATCGCATGATTTATCTCTTGCAAAAGAATTTTATGGTATAGCATGTGATCTTGGTATGCAAAAAGGTTGTGATCTCTACAAAGAATTAAATCAAGCTGGTATTCCATCATTATATAGTAAAAGAAGTGTTTTTTAAATTTTTATCAAATCAAAAAATAGCTAGAATACAAGCATTTAAATTATATATTATATTGCTATGCAAATTATTAGTTTCAAGTTTAGCAATATAATTAAAATCACCATAATTACTAAATTTATTGCATTGTTAGTATAAATGTGCTTATAATTTAATAAACTTATACAACAAAATTTAGTTTTATTAATCTAGATAAATATTAGATATTATACTAAAATATATAAATTTCTATAAATTCAACTATGGTTTTAGAATCTATGTCATAATAATTACAAATTATATTCTAAAGGAGTTTTTTATGGGTAAATTTACAGATAGAGTTATTGCTACAAAAGAGGCAATTGAACTTATAGGAAAATTGCAAAAAGAATATGGTGAAATTTTATTTCATCAAAGTGGTGGGTGTTGTGAAGGTTCTGTTCCATTATGTTATAAAATAGATGATTTTAATATAGGAAGTAATGATGTAGAGTTAGGAGAATTATCTGGGGCTAAATTTTATATGGCTAAGTCACAATATGAATATTATAAACATACGCAAATAATACTAGAAGCCTCTAATGGCAATGGTAGTGAATTTTCATTAGAATATGGTAGTGGAAGTAAATTTACATTTACTTTGCGTTTATTTAATGATGAAGAAATTTCTAATCTAAAACCATTAGATAAATAATTACAAATGAAAATATATGTAAGTTTGTTTCTTATAATTTTATAGTTATAGGAAATAAATCATATTTATTTTAAAATCAAAATATAATTGTTTATGTTTTATTTGTATGATTATTAAAACATTAATACAAATTATTTATTTTTGGAACATAAATAAAAACTTTTAAATAAGTTGGTAATAGCTATTTTTTAGTAAAAGTATTATCTAGTTGAATATGATAAAGTGCATTTGTTTAAAGTTTTATAGATTTATAAAAAACACTTGTAAGTAAAAGTTAGAGTTTTTAATTGTTTATATATACGATGATTTTTTTGTTATATAAATATTTTAAAATAATTTGCGATATATGATTAATAATGCTTTATATAAATATAATTGTATATAAAAATTGTTTTACATATATTTTACAAAACTTTGTTTTAAAATTAAATTATATATGAAATTTAGGGTTAAACACATACAATATAACTAACATGTAAAAATAAAAAATCAATGCAAATATTAATTAAATAATTTATTTTTTATAAGCGGTTGCATATTGGTATATTGAAATACTCTTTAATCTTTGTTTTAATAATAAAATTTTATAATATTCTTGCAATTCATCAAGACTTCCATTTTCTATTATAGAAACATTACCCTTGTTTATTAATTGAACATAATGTTCATATTTGTTAAAAAACTCTATTATTGTATCTTTATTTGCAAATTTATCAATTGGCGATAGAATCCTGCCCATTTCCATATCTCTTATTAGCATGGCATTTAGCGTATAATTAGATTCTATTGAATATTCTAATACTTTGAGATTTTTTATAATTTTTAGATATTGTATAATATCAAAATTACTTTGTTTTTGCTCTGCCTTTAATATACTAAGAAAATATGCACTAGCAAAATCTTTTGACAAAACATTATCAAATAACATTAAAAAATGCAATGTTTCAAAAAGCATATTATTGTTGCTTACAGCTATACCTTCAATTAAAACATTTATGGCTCTAGTATGTAACCCCGCCATCATTAAATTTACATAAGCCATCAACAAATCATTAGAGTTTTTTCTTTCTAATCCACGACATAAAAATGCTTCACCAAGCAATACATATGAATTTTTAAAACTTCCACCCTCCGTTTTTAATAGTATCTCCATTGTTGAATTTTTATTTCTATAATAATCAAACATACTAATTTCTCTAACACGCTCACATCTTTCACATTGTTTGCTAAAGTAGAGTTGTATCCCAAGCAATAATGATAGTGTGTTATTTCTCCTAATACTTTCAATCAATAAATCTTGTGTTAATTTAGACATTTTATCTTTTGCATAATTTATTTCTAATATTGCATTATAATATTCATAGAATGTATCAGGATATTGTAGATTCACTAAATTTCTCTCTTCATTTGTTAGATTGCATTGCAATTTTACTTGCTTTTGCTTATGTGTTGGAATCTGCTTATTCCCAAAAATGCTATTAATATTTAATTTTATTTGACTAATTTTATTGTCTATATTTATGTTTTTTGCGTATATGCAACTTAAGTTAAATGCAAATATTAGTGTTATAAATAAACATTTCATATTATTTCCTAAATTATTTGTTGTATTATATCTAAAATAAATTGTCATTATGTATTATATTTTGTAATTAATTTATTCTAATTTATTTATAAAATATGATATTTAATTGATAGAATATAAGTTTTATAGGCGATAATATGTATTATGATATATATGATTGTGGGTTTAGTAAAATAATTATGATAAGTGATATGTATAATTTAATTGGACTTTATTTTCAAGAACAAAGAAATTTTAATGAAATATATAGACAATATAAAAAGAAAGATTTAAGTATATTTATAGCAACAAAACAATGGTTAGACTTATATTTTAATGGTAAAATACCTAATTTTATCCCACCAATAAAATTAGATTCTACACCATTTAGAATTCGTGTATGGCAAATTTTACAAACTATAGGTATTGGTGAGATAACTACATATAAAAACATTTCTAAAATTATTGCAAGTGAAAATGATATAAATAAAATGTCTTCACAAGCAGTTGGAAATGCTGTTAGTATGAATCCAATTTCTATAATAATTCCATGCCATAGGGTAATTGGTTCAAATAAAACATTAGTTGGTTATTCTGGTGGATTAAAATTAAAATCCAAATTATTACAATTAGAAGGAATTAAACTTTAATCTTATATCACTATTTACCAAATGTTCGCTTTCTTTTTTTGAAATCATCTATAATTTTTTTACATTCTTTTTTTGTTAAACCGGGAAACAATGTCTTGCTAAAAAATATTTCTGCATATGCACATTGCCATAATAAAAAATTTGAAATTCTTGATGCACTACCAACCCGCAAAAGCAAATCAACATCTTCACTTATATCAAGATTCATTGTTATATTGTCTTCTGTTATGGGTAATTTTTTCTCAACTACTTTCTTTACAGCACGCACAATCTCATCTTTTGCTCCATAAGAAATAGCTACATTTACACATAATTTATTACAATGTTTAGTTTTATTTTCAAATTCTTTTATATCATTATATAAACTTTTGCTAAGCCTACTTAATTCACCAATAGCCCTAAACCTAACTTGATTCAACAAAAATCTATCCAAACTTTCATCAAGATATTTTTTTAATAAGTCAAACAAATATTCTATCTCTTCTTGTGGTCGTTGCCAATTTTCAGTGCTAAATGCAAAAAGGGTTAAATTTGATATCCCTTCTTCTATACACACTTCAATTACTTTTTGTATTGTTTTTGTGCCATGTAAATAGCCAATTTTTTCTAAAATACCATTTTTTCTAGCCCATCTCCTATTGCCGTCCATAACTACTGCCAAATGCTTTAATTCATTCATTTTTTCTCCATAAACAATATAATACACTAAGATTATATTCTAAATATATAAATCAATAAACTTCATTAAATGTTAAAATAATATATAAGGTGTTAAGATTACTTTATTCTAAAAAGACATTAAATTATATAAAAATAATTTAATGTCTATATTAGCACAATTAAACATCAAAGCCAATTTTAGATATTATAAAAAAGGTGATTGCACCAAATATTGCAGACAATGGAACTGTTATCAACCAAGATGCAACAATACGACTAATAGCACTTCTTCTAACTAATTCTTGTTTATATGCTTTTTTTAATGTTTTCCTATCTTTCTTTTTTAGCAATGGTAAATTATTTGATTTTTTATCTTTTTCTTGTGAGTTTTTTAATGACCTTAACATTTCTTGTTTTTGTTTGATATTTGCACGACCAAACTTTGTCAAAAATCTTTCAACTGCTTCTTCATTTTTGCCCTTATGTGCTTCAATTATTTCTTGTTGCATATCATAATACTTCTTTTTTAGATATTCACGAAGAAATCCAACACCAAAAATAGCTCCAATTGCAATATGAGTGGAGCTAACAGGAAGTCCTAGTTGAGAGGCTATTAATACTGTTATAGCAGCAGAAATAGCAACACAAAACGCACGCATTTTATCAAGATCTGTAATTTCACTGCCAACCGTTTTTATAAGTCTAGGACCATATAGGGCTAATCCCAAAGAAATCCCTAATCCCCCAATAAGCATTATCCAAAATGGAACTTTTGCTTTACCACCTATTGCTACATGTGTTATCTCCGAAATAGCATCATATATACCTGCTAATGGACCAATTGAATTTGCAACATCATTTGCACCATGTGCAAAACTTAATAATGCGGCTGAAAAAATAAGTGGCATAGTGAAAAGCTCATTAATATCTTCCTTTGTATTTGTGATTGTATTTGCTTTTTTTGATATAAAAGGAAGTGATATTAAATATATAATCACAGCAATACAAAAACCGCCAATTGTTGCAACACTCAAACTAACTTTAATTATACCTGTTTTTTGCACTAAATATATACTAAAACACCACGCCATAACAAAAATCAATATAGGAACAACCCTTTTAGCAGCAGTTTTTTTATCATTTTGGTAAGTGATTGAGCGTTTGATTATGAATAAAAATATCATAGATATTAACCCACCAAGACAGGGAGAAACTACCCAACTTAATGCTATTTCCCCCATAACATCCCAATTTGCTATGCCAAAACCACCAGCCATAATACCAGCACCAAGCACACCACCCACAAGAGAATGTGTAGTAGAAACAGGAGCACCAATAGCAGTGGCTACATGTAACCATATAGCACCAGAGGTTAATGCAGCAAGCATAACATAAATAAATGTTGTTGTATCTTGTAATTTTGATGGATTTATTATTCCTGATTTTATTGTATCTACAACATCTTTACCTGCAATTATAGCACCCATAGCTTCTGCAATAGCAGCAATAATGATTGCACCAACAAGTGTAATGGCTTTAGAGCCAACAGCAGGACCAACATTATTTGCTACATCATTTGCACCAATATTCAAAGCCATATATCCACCAATAACAGCAGCAAAAATTAATATTACAGGACTACTTACAGGATAACCAAACCCCACAGCAATTATTGAAACACTAATGAAAAATAGCAATACAACGCCAATTTTAATAACATCTTTTTGTCCAAAAGAAGTTGCGTGTTCAATTGTTTTAATATTTTGCATATCCATAAAAAGCCTTTTATATCAAAATATAGCGTAAAAACACTTTATAAATTATATCAAATATGATTACTTTATTGTGTAATTTCTTAAAAAATATGTCATTGTTAAGTCATTTTTAACATTTAAACTTATTAAATTTATATATAAAGTTTTTATTATAAAATACAAATATGCGATAAAACAATATAAAAAATATTCTTTTTTATATCAAAATATATATATAAAGTTATATAATACTAAAATAGTTTTGTAAAATTATAAGGTGCAATAATATGGTAATAAGAAAATTAATAATTACTCTATTTATTTTTTTGTTTGATACTTGTGTTGCAAACAATATATTATATGAATATGCTATAGGACAAACAAGCGAAATTTCTCCTGATATATTGTGCAAAGAAGAAGAAAATCATGTAGCTTGTGAAATAAGAGATATTGAATGGATTGAAGGAATTGTAGTAAAAAAATTTCAATATAATATAATAATTAAAAATGAACAACTAATAAAAACAAGATATTTTGAATTAAAAACAAATAACTTAAATTTTGAGGGTTATAATCTTTCAAGACTAATGCCAAATTCTATCTTATGCACAGAAAAATCAATTTTAGCAAAAAATAATAATATGCAAAATAATAAAAATATAATAAAAGAAAATATAGATTGCACACTAAAATCAAAAGCATATCATATTGTAGTTACAGCAAATTTTAAAACACATCATCCAATGTATAACGATGCAAACAACATACTTGAAGCAAGAATAATAGAACGCGAAAGGTTTATAAAGCCACTTGATACAACACAAGATGAAAATTGGACAAAAGAATATTATATATATCCTATTTCAGCAACAATTTGGATTAAAAGCTACTCTCTAAATCAGATTTTATTTGATCTTTATAGACGAGAACAAAGAATAGCTACAAATGAAGCACCGCAAAATGATAGAGATTATAAAACAATACAAGATTCTGCTTTATTTAAAGATTATAGCATTTTATTGCATAAATCACATGATATATTAAAAACTTTACAGCAAGAACATATACACAAAAACACACAACTTGTGTTATCAAAAATTATTAATTCATTTATACTAGTAGCAACAAAGCCAAATCAAAATCTATCTATTGCTATGAATGGCAATAAAGGCTTTGTGTTATCGCTTGATGAAATCGATAATTTAGTGGATATTGATGATAAATTTTTTAGCGTTATCATAAAAATATTAAAGCACACAACAATTAAAACAGCAAAATAAGATAGAAAAAGTATATAAATTATAAAACAAATTATATAATATTTACTTCTCATTTACTATGCAAAATTACTAACACAAGACATATATGATACATTTAAACAAAATATATCATACTAATTGTTTTATTCTTATTCTGCAAAGTAGAAATACAAATATAAATTAAACAATAAAAAAAATAAATGTTTTATGTAGCCCCAAATATCATAATACAATAAATTATATTTAGATTCTATAAAATAATATTAAAACATATAACAATAACATCATTTCAAATATAATCAAAATAAATATATAAAAATATTATGTAGTTTTAAACAATGTATAAAAAACCTTAAATAAAATTCAATTATGCTAACAATTCATTTATACAATACTTACACATAGAATCTAGTCTATAAACAACCAAATATATTTTACTATATTATTCATATTGTTTATAAGGTGATTGTTTTTATACATAACAATCTATATTTTATTGGTGAAATTACATTACAATCTATGTTAAGTTTTTAGATTTTAAACACTAATAAATAGATAATCCAAGCACAAAGGAGTATTATGCAAACAAAGCAACTCTTAAGCACACCAGATTTTAAGGGCTTTATTGCTGAAGCTAAGGGTATTTTCTATGATAGAATCTATACAGATTTTTTACGCCGCTTTGCTTGATGAATTTTTATTTTTAAGCAATCTTTTACTTGGGCTAAAAAGTGGTGTGCTTAGTCTTGCTATTGCTGAAAAAGATGAAATTTTGCAGATGAAAAAAGTGGGGAC